>CAZXCR010000032.1:3385-10426 GCA_964639315.1 uncultured Treponema sp.
AAAAAATATAATCTTTGCCCCTGTGCTGAGCAACTACAATCTGACGGGAAGAAATAAATTTATTAAGCTCAGTTTCCATAGATTCAGCATAATCCGTGCCGCAGTAAATAACTAAATCAGAATTTTCTTCAAGATGATGCTGAGAATAACGATGCAGATATTCAGCAAAATCAGAATATTCAATCATCGGACTTTTTTGTTTTGACGCGTAATATTTTAATAAAGTTAAGAGATTTGCAGTTGTAGCCATATCGGAACGATTATATCACATTTAAAAAAATTTTCTATTAGCATAAGGTTTCCGATTTGCAGATTTTTTTTCTTCTTGGAGCGAATTTTTTTTCATCAAGCGCGCCACGTTGCACGTGCCGAAGTTTTATTAGGAAACCGGCCAAACGCGGTTCCGGCAGTTCGCCTCCATTCTTCCGCTTGCGCTCCAGAACGCGCTAATCGCGCGCCGCTAATGTCCGGGCTAGGCTTGGCTTGTATGTTAAGAAAAAGATTTTTTCTTAACTGAAAATTTTATTAGTAACCAGCGTAGAATATGTGTAACAAAAAAATTTATTTTTTACAAAAAATTCCTCTAATTTTTACGTTTTTGACTTTTGTCGGATTATATATAAGTGAGAGACGTTAAAAGTCAGTTGACCTTTAATTTCTCTTGTATCCATTTTAAGTTGAGTGCGCACAAAGCTTAATTTTTTTAGGTAGGCTTTTTGAAAATCTAAAAAAAGAATTTTAGAAAGTCCTAAAATCCCTTTGCGAAAGAAGATAAAAAAAATTACACCGAGTTTTAAAACTTCTTTCAAATTTTATTCTCAATTAGGAAAACAATGTTCTGCTAAAAATCAAAATCATCGCTTTCCAAGTAAAATGGAGTTTTTAAAAAAGTTTATGAACGCATTAAATCAAATCATCATTGAAGGAAACGTTGTACGCCAGCCAGAAAAACGCGAAGTAAAAAACGGAATCCGTGTCTGCTCAATTCCTATTGCCGTTAACCGCCGCTACAAATCATCATCGGGACAATTTACTGACGAAGTTTCATTTTTTGACATTACCGCATTTGGAAATCTTGCTGATTCCTGCGAAAAGTGGTGTCCAAAAGGCAGAGGCATTCGTGTTGTAGGACGCTTAAAGCAAGACTCATGGACCAGCGAAGACGGAAAGCATCGCAGTAAGGTTTTTGTAATCGCAGAACACATCGAATTTAAACCCTTCTTTAAGAAAAACGAAAATTCAAAATTAGTAGAAGCAAAAGATGACGCACCCAAAAGTGCTGATTCAAGCAAAAGCGAAAGTAAGAAACAAAAACTTGCCATGCTTGCAGAAGCTGCTGCTGCCGCACAAAACGAAAGCGAGGAGGACGACGGTTCAGAAATTACCTTTTAGAAATACACTTTAGAGATTTAAAAAAGTTTTGGAACTTTCTAAAAGAACAAAAACTCCTCTCCAGAAAGTTCCACATCAGTTAAAAAAATTAATTTAAAAAAGTAGTCGCTGAAAAATCAGCAAAAAAAAACATCGCTAAAAAAGCCCCTTAGTCTGAAAAAAAATCTCCCCATATTCTCCTTTTCAGAATAAGGTGGCAAAACTAGCGGCGTTTTTTTGAAGACTTACGGGCATTGAAGTTTTTATTTCTGGAAGCGGAAGAAGATTTTCCTGCACTCAAATTTTTTGAAGAGCCGGAACCATCTTTTGAGTAACCAGTTTTATTCATCATAGCCTTAGCTTTCTTTTCGTTCATTGCCTGGTAAGCTTCAATTTTTTCAGGATTATAAAATCCATCTTTCCAGTTAAAGCGAGATGCGCCTTCGATAATTTCGTGTTTCTGCATAATATTTGTAAGGTCGCGCATATCGTTTTTTCGTACTTGAGTTTTAGAAAAATCAATTACGTACCTTTTGAATCCCTTACCTTTAAGCTGCTCAATTTTTTCAATAATGCTAAAAGGAAGTTCAGGCATAACAAAGGAACCGTCCACCGAAGAATTTACTCTAAACTCAGAATTTTCCTTGTCGGTAAAATAAGTAAAATCATATTCTTCAGGAAGCGAAAATCTCATTCTAAAAAGCACTGGATAAGCAAAAACGCTCAGCAAAACTCGAGAACGTTCTGTAAAAGTAGTAAAAGTTTCGTCCAGATTATCAGCGGAATTTTCAATCGGAGTCCAAAGCGCCATAAGATTCAAATTTTCAAGGAAACTTACCGCCCATCTATTAAAGGTGTAAAGATAAGGACCTGCAATCAAATTAAGATTTTTGCCCCGAAGCATTTCTATATGCGAAAGATTGTTCACAATAAAATTTGTGTATCCCTTTGCAACAAGTTCATCAAGTTCAGCTTTTAGAGAAGAAGAAGTTCCTTCCGCACAAAATGGATCCAGATTAATAATCACCATCTTTTTGCTAAACGGCAGAACCGGCTTTTCAGGATTGTCTTTTTTAAGAAGATCATATTTTGTTTCAAAGTTCCACTCAAGAATCACGCGGACTGGACGAAGCGACTGAATAATATGCGCATCAGCCACAGTTGAAACGGCAATATAAAGCCCTTCCGGTAACCATTTTAACTCATCTTTTTTCAGCGGACTCAAATCAAGAACAGGAAGTCTTTCAGGGCCAGGCTGCCTTGTAAAACGCGACAAATCTGACGGAAGAATCCTCTTGTAACGCTTAGACATTGCCTTTGTTTGCAAAAGATAAACACTGTCGCCAACTCCAAATTCCTTTGGCACATCAATCCAGCGGTTTTGCTTTTCGTCCTCTTTTACAAGACGCACTTTGTGACTTTCTCTTCCAGAATCATCTTTTTTATGCAAGCGGATGCTGTCTCCTGGATCAGGGGCATAATCTCCGCCAGAAATAACCGCCATTCTAATCTGCTTCATTTCTTTTTGTGCAGGACTTTCGTTCGCAGCCAAAGCATTTTCTTCGTTTTCAGCATTTTGAGAAACTGCAAACGGCTTTTTTAAATAATAAGAGGCTTCATTTATTTCTTCAGCACTGGCATCTCTAATTTTAGAAATTTTTCCCAAGTAAATTCCTGTTCCACCAGCCTGATTCGGATTTAAAATCTTTGCACCCGCATTTTTTACGCCACTGGCAACATCATTAAATCCGTACCAATAATCAGTTTTAGAGCGGGCAAAATCAGTACTCAAAATTCTGTGACCTTCAGCAAGCGCACCTTTTTTGTCGTTCTGCCAGTGATCCATTACAAATCTGTAAGCTGCAGTAACGGCGCCCACATACTCAGCACTTTTCATTCTTCCTTCAATTTTAAAACTGTCAATTCCAGCGCTCATAAGTTCCGGAATGTGATCAATAAGTTCCAAATCGCAAGGAGAAAAATAATATCCCTGACTCGTTCCGCCATTAAGTTCAGCAGTATAATAACGTCTGCACGCCTGAGTACACATTCCACGGTTTGCAGATTTTCCGCCCAAAAAACTCGAAAATAAACAAAGTCCACTTTCGCTCACACAAAGCGCCCCGTGAACAAACATTTCAATTTCAGCCTTTGTATTTGCCTTAATCGATTTTACTTCCTCAAGACCAAGTTCCCGCGCAACAACAACCCGCTTAAGTCCCTGCTTGTACAAAAGATTTGCGGCAGTTGCACTTTCAACATTCATCTGCGTAGAAGCGTGCAATTCCAAGTTAGGAAAAAATTCCTGGCACATTCTTACAACGCCAAAATCCTGCACAATAAGTCCATCCGGACCAATCTTATTCAAGTAACCCAAAAATCTGTACAAACGCTCAGTTTCGTGTTCCTCGCAAACAGTATTTACGGTTACATAAATTTTCTTTCCAAGCCTGTGTGCCGTCTGAACCGCAGCCTCAAACTGATTCCATGCAAAATTCGAAGAGCGCAAACGTGCGTTAAAACTCTTGAGTCCCATGTAAACTGCATCAGCGCCTTCACCAAAAGCCGCATCCAGCGCCTCAATATTACCTGCCGGTGCTAATAATTCTGTCATAAGCAAAAGTATATCAGCAAACAAAAAAAATCACTACACTTGAATCCTTTATTTTTTTTATGGAGAAAGACGCAGGCGTTCCGCCTGCTCCCTAAAAGAAGGCTCTTCGCGGTTTCATTCTTCCGCTTTCGCTCCAGAACGCGCTTCGCGCGCCGCTACGATCCGACTAGTACAAACTCGCCGCCCAAACTTCTGTTTCGCAAAGAAAAACTCCTCTTTCGCCTTGTTGCAAGTACAAAATGCGCTAACTGTGCTAATTGAAAATATCATTTATTTTTCATATATTTGAACTATGTCAAACTTCTTTTCAAATCTGTTTAGTTCACTTTTTAAAGCAAACGATCCCGAATCAATAAAACGCAAGGCACTAAAAAATATTGCAAAAAATCTTGCACGCACAAAATACAAATTCTACAGATTTAATACTCACGAAGCAGATCCTTCCTTTGCAACTTTCCTTTACGAAATATACAAAATCATTTCTCCAATACAGCTTATGTTCCAGAATATGACTCCTGGCGCACTAAAAATGATGGTTATAAATTCGTCTCTTTCCGACGAAAAACGCGCCCTAATCGACGAACTTAGCGTAGAAAACCTAAAGGAACTTGAAAAAAAACTGTCGCTTAACGAATTAACCGCAAAAATCCGCAGTAACTACGAAAACATTATGGCAGATATGGATAATCTTGCGCTCGCAAAAATTGACCTGCTGTACTCAAAATTTGTAGCGATGAAAAATTTCTGTACTTTCGACTTTTACTTTGCGCTAAAAAAATTCGATTCTAAGCTGATAGAGCATAACTTTTCTACAATTCCGCATTTTTCTCCGGTAAACGGCACTTATATTTCAGAAGATTTAAAAAATTTTATTGCCGTTGCCTGGGCGCTTCCCTTTACCACCGACTGGGACGATGTTTTTAAAATGCTCAAACGAACGCGCGAAGTTGAACCTTTAACTTTATCAAACTGGAAACGAGTTGTAGCGCGCTTAAAGCCTGTAAAAGACAAGCAGGTTATTGAAATGATGGTTCGCCTTGTTACAGAAAATCCTGAATACGCAGAAGAATTTAATTTCAGCGAACTTCACATAATTGATGAATATCTTTCTGACGTAAGAAAGGGTGCAGAAACTTTTATTTCACAGGTAAAAGCAAAGCAAAGTTCAGAAAAAGCAAATTCTCTTTTAAAACAGATTTTTGGCACTTCCGAAGTTGAACCTTTAAAGCATTACAACAGCACTTACAGTGGTCAGTTTGAACGAAAAAATCTTGGTTCTTACAAATACTGCGATCCGCTTAGTGTGTTAAAAGCTTTTCTTATGGATTACACAAAAAAAGAACTCCGCGAACTTTCAGACATTCTTTTGGTACGTGCGGAATGGACAAATCAGCAGTTAGCAGCTCCAATGAGCGAAGCGTTTCATCAACTTATGGACATTGCAACTAAAATTGTAAATTTTGATAACAAACTTGGCGAAACTGCAGAAATCGGGGCAAAATTCAAATCGTATCTGCCACGTTCAGAACGCGACAAAGACGCCCGCAACATAATTCAAATGCTTCTTAACGACACAAACGACGAAGCCGCCGGAATGATTTTGCTTGCTGCAAAAAATTTTGTTATTTACGCAAGAAATTTAAAAATGCTTCTTGAAGACTTTGTAAAGCCTCACGGAGAAATTGTTTTAAACTGGAAAGAACTTGATCACTTTGCTGAAGAAAATTTAAAAAATATTTGTATTGATGCATACAAAAAAATCTTTTCGCTTGTTTCGCTTATTCAAAGCTACAACGTAAAAATTTCAGAACAAAATCAGGAAAATAAAAAATGATTTATAAAACAAAACTTATTGTAAGATCCTACGAACTCGACAGTTACAATCACGTAAACAATGCTGTTTACTTAAATTATCTTGAGCATGCAAGAATGGATTTTCTTCATCAGATTAAATTTGACTACAAGGGACTTTTTGCAAAGGGATTTTACACTTACGTAACGCACATTGACATTCACTACAAAGCTTCTGCCCTGCTTGATGACGAACTTACAATCGAAAGTAAAGCAGTAAAACTTGGGGCTGCGAGCGGAACAATTCATCAGGAAATAAAAAAATATGCAGGCACAAAAGACGAACTTATTTGTGTTACCGCTGACGTAACTTGGGCCTGCGTAAAAGATGGAATAATTTCTAAAATTCCAGAAGAATTTTTAGTAGAAGGATTAAAGCCTTCAAAATAAAATTTCCCACCGGATATTTGTATTTTATTTGACTAAGTCATTTGGTAGAAATTTCAATTTTTACTAAATGACTTTTTTATTTAATTGATTGATCACACTCGCTTAATTACCGCCACAAATTTTTTTTAAGCGACCTTAATTCTTTTGCGAAAATTTTTCTAAGACGTAACTTTTTGTCCGCTGGAAAATCAAAATGAAAATTAAAGGTCGTTTTCCGCAGATTTTTTATTGATTTTTTATGGGCTTTTTGCCACAGATTAGAATCTAAAAAAAATAAATTTTATTAGATTAAAAATCAAAATTTGCGGAATCAAAAAAAGTTGGAGTAAAAAAACTTATCTTATAACTGAATCAACAAGACTTTTTAATTCGGGATCTTGTTTTATTCCAGAAATTTCAAGTTTGTCTGAAATTGTGAAAATTCCATCACGAACAACAATTGCTGAATTTTTTTCACTTTTGGATTCACAAACGCCTGTCACTTTTTCTTCCTTTTTTTCACGATTTTGAATTTCCAGGGCTTTTTTCATTAAACCATGAGAATTCATATTTTTATCTTTCTTAAATAAATTATCGGATATAAATTTTTTTTCTTAAATTTTTTTCTTATAAAAATTCTATTGGTAACCTGCGGTATTTTTGGTAGGAAAGCCTAGCCCACTATGGAGGCCCGAAGTTCCGGAGCGAAGCGCAGGAATGGAGCGGTAGCGCAAGGCCGGAACAGTCGCAAGCTTTCGCTTGCTATCGAGTTTGTCGCCTGCGACAAACTCGCAGTCTTTTAGTTAAGAAAAAATCTATTTGGCTGAATTTCGAGT
>CAZXCR010000033.1:0-10384 GCA_964639315.1 uncultured Treponema sp.
TTTAAGCTAAACGCAGACTGTTTTTCTTCTTCGCTCTCAATTCTGTCTTTTAGGTTAAGCAGCAGTTTCCACGTGGGACTATTGTAGCTAACAGGGCAGTTGTGCATACCGTAAATATCAGCAAGCCGCAGCAAAATTAAATCATCAATATTTTCTTTTCCAATCCTGATTATAAATCTTCTTACAGCAGCGTCGTTCCAGGTGCTTTCGTAATAAAACATATGTTCCCGCACAAGATGACTTACACGATTTATTTCGCTATTCGAGAACTTAAGTTTTGTCATTGAAAGTTTGCATTTTTCTTCTGAATAAATTTCGTGCCGATGAAAATGAATTCTTTCGTGACCGTCAGTAATTTCTGTAAACCGCGCCTCCGGCTTTCCAATGTCATGATAAAATGCCGCCAGCCGAACTATAAGATTTTCTTTTGGAGCACCGTCGCAGGCATAAAAAATGTGGTCAGCAACATCAAATTCGTGAAATCCTCTGTCGTCTCTTTGAATGCAACCACGGCAATTTGAAAATTCAGGAATAAAAATCGAAAGAATTCCGCTTTCCTCTAAAAGTTTTAGTCCAAAACTTGGCTTATCGCTTTGTAAAATTTTACAAAATTCATCTCTAAATCTTTCTACAGAAACTTTTTTTATTTTTTCAAGAATCTGATTGTTTTTAAGTGCGTCCAGCGTATTTTTTTCGATACAAAATCCAAGACTACTTGCAAAACGAATTGCTCTTACCGGACGAAGTGCGTCTTCGCTGAATCTGTCAAAAGGATTTCCTACAGTTTGTATAATTTTTTTTCTGATGTCGCGTCTTCCGCAAAAAGGGTCAATTATTTTCCCAGTTTTTAAATCTGCGGCAATGGCATTCATCGTAAAATCTCTGCGAGAAAGATCTTCTTCAATAGTTTTTGCATATTTTATTTTGTCAGGATGACGGGAATCGGAATAGTCACTTTCTGTTCTAAAAGTTGTAGTTTCAAGTTCAAGACCAAAAATGTGAATTGTTACAGTTCCGTGTGCAATTCCAGTTGGAATAGTTTTTTTAAAGATTTTCATAACTTCTTGTGGTTCAGCGTCAGTTGCCAAATCAAAGTCGTGAACTTTTTGTTTTCTGAGCATATCGCGAACGGCGCCGCCAACTAAGTAAGCTTTGAATCCATTTTTTTCAAAAATTTCGCCCACTTTTTTTAATTCTAATGGAATTTTTACAGATTTCTTCTCGAACAAGAACATACCGCGAATATTAGCAGAAAAAAGAAAATTGGTTAAGAGAAGCAGAAAAACTGTTTTTAAGTGAATTTTGACCTTAATAAAAAAGACTTTGTCAGCGTAAAAATTTTAAAGTCCTTCAGATAAGTGAATTATGATTCTTAAAATAATGTAGTCCGCGGAAGAAAAAAGAAGCAACAGGAAAAAAAGAGTAAAGTAAATCCACATTCGCTTAAGTTTTGTAATGATAAAAAAAATAACCGACTCTAAAATGCCCGCAATGCTGAACAAAAAACTTACAAGACTAATAATTGAACATAAGTAAACAATCAGATTTTGGCTTTCGTCAGTAAAATTCTGAAAATTTCCAAAAAGATAAAGTAAAAAAAATGACAAAAACAAAAAGACAAAAAATAATGAAAAGCAGCCTGTAAGTTTTAAAAGAAATGAGTGTGAAAAATTTTTTACTTTCTGATTTTTCATTTTTTAACTGACCTTAAATTTTTTTTCTCAAAATAATTCGCTTAAAAACCTGTCTTAAAACTTGTCATAGATAAGTTTTTTGAAATGCTTTATAATACTAGCATATTTTAGGAATTTAATATGAAAAAAATCAAAAAATTTTTTCTGCGGTTTTTTATTCTGATTATTTTTGCGGCGGTAGTGTTCTTTTTAGGCTGGATTCAGTTTTATGTAAAAAACGGAACTTGTGCAGTAATGACAAGTAAAACTGGCGGTTTGTATAAAGAAGCAATTGTTCCCGGAAAATTTTTGTGGCGATGGGAGCGGCTTTTGCCCACAAATGTTCATCTTGAAAACTTTTCGTTGGCTTCAGTTTCTACGCGTCAGGTTTGCTCCGGCTTTCTTCCAAGTGGCAATATTTATGCAAAAGAATTTGACAGTTCCGCTGATTTTTCCTATAAACTTGAAATGAACATAAGCCTTTCTGCAAGTCCCCAAGCAATTTACCAGCTTTACAAAGAAAATAAAATTCAAAATAATGACGAACTTCAAAAATTCCTTGAACAAAAGTCAAAGCAGCTTGCTAGTACAGTTGTAGAAACGCTTTTAAAAGAGCAGGAAACTTCTTCAAAATATATTCAAAATCCTGTTTTAGATGAGGAATTTATTTCAAAACTTTCTTCAAATCCAGAATTCAGCAATTTAACAATAAACAGTATTGAATTTGTAAGCGCAAAAATTCCGGACGTAAAATTTTACAATAAAGTAAAAGATTTTTATGACCGCTACTTAGAAAATCTTCAGCAAAAAGTTGATAAAAAAGCTCAGGAGCAGGCAAGTCAATTTCTTGAGCAAGACAGAAAATTTCAGCAACTTGAAAAATTCGCAGAACTTATAAAAAAATATCCAGAACTTAACGAACTTGCAAAAAACGGCGATTTAACTCAAGTTATGAATGCGCTTGGCAACTGATAATAAACTTAGCAAAAATTGTAATTTCTAAAGGCAAAAAAAATGCCAGTTAAAAAATAAATTTAAAAATCACCTGTAAATTTGGAGAAAAAAATGCTTGGAAAAAAATTATTTGCAATTCGTGGAGCTGTATGCTGCGAAAACACAGAAAATTCAATTTTGGAAAATGTCCTAAAAATGTGCAATGAACTTTTTGAATTAAACAAAATAAAGTCGCGCAATTTGGTAAGCATTCAGTTTACAATGACTTCTGACCTCAACGCAATAAATGCAGCTACTGCTTTAAGACGTGGAAAAACCGCTGTTGACACTTCCGCAGTAGCACTTTTTGTTTCTCAGGAAGCTCAAATTCAAAATATGCTGCCAAAAACAATCCGTGTAATGATTTTAGCCTATCTTCCAAAAAACACAAAAATCCGCAACGTTTATTTAAATGGCGCACAAAAACTTCGCCCAGATATGAAGTTTGAGCAGTAAAATTTTTGTTTTCTAATAAGGTAAAATATGAAAATTTGGATGCTCTCAAGAGAATATGCTGGAATTGCCGAAGCTGGCGGAGTAAAAAATGTTGCCTGTTCTCTTTCTGAAAATTTAGTAAAACTTGGTCACAAAGTTGTTCTTTTTATTCCACTTTACGGCTGCACTGATTTGTCTAAAGTTGAAAATTATACTTGTGTGTGGCGCTCTCCTGTTCAAATTCAAATTGGTGAAAAAATTTACACAGTTTTTTTTAGCCACGGCGAAATGAATGGCGTTGAAATAAATTTTATTGCAAACAGAATATTTTTTGAAAAAAAAGCAGTTTATACTTACACGCAGGAAGAAGAAAATTCAAATCCGTCACATAAAAAGGGCGAAGGACACGAAGATGTAAAACTGCTGAATTCTCTTTTTCAAAGGGCAGTGGCACTTTATGGAAAAAATTGCGCTATAAATGAACAGCCAAATGTAATTCACTGCCAGGATGCTCCTTGTGCAATGCTTCCGGCTTTTATAAATCAACTAAAAGAGCAGAACGAAAACTGCCGAAAATTCTACGAAAAATCCAAAATGATTGTCACAATTCATAATGCTGGCGGAGGCTATCATCACGAATTTTCAAATCTTCAAGAAGCACAATATTTTACAGCTTTGCCAGAAAAAATTCTTTCTTACGGAAATAACTGCGGAAAAATAGAGCCGTTTCTTGTTGCTTCTCAGTTTGCCGCAATTACAACAGTTTCGCCTCAGTACGCAAAGGAAATTCTCTTTGATTATGTTGATACAGGCGGACTAGGAGAGCAATTTCGTAACAAAAAAATTTCCATAACTGGAATTACAAATGGAATTGATTTTGAAAAATACGATCCAGATGATACAAAAAAATCCTGCTTGCCATTCACTTTTAATCCGCAAAAAGGCGAGCTTGACGGAAAATACAAGTGCCGGGAATATTTTTTAGAGAATTTTGCATATCGGGAAGCAAAAGCAATCACTCAAATAAAAGAAATTGAACGCTTTTCTTACATTTCAGATATAAATGACAAAACTGTTATAATTTCTTACCACGGACGGGTTGTTCATCAAAAAGGAATTGACATTATGTTTAAGTCTGCGATGAGCATTCTTTCAAATGTTGATAATGTAAAATTTATTTTTGCCGGACAAGGCACTCTCGAACTTGAACAGCAGCTTATAAATCTTGCAAATATGTTCCCTGGTAAATGTGTTTATTTTCGCGGATACGATAAGGAACTTTCGCGTTTGTGTATTGCCAGTGCGGATTTTTCTTTGCATGCAAGTTATTTTGAACCCTGCGGACTTGAAGACTTTACTTCTCAAACTTACGGCACAATTCCAGTAGCGCATGCAACCGGTGGTTTGTGCAAAATTGTAAACGGAAGAACCGGATTTTTATACAAACCAAATGATTCAAATCAGCTTGAAAAAATACTGCTTTCTCTCATTACGCTTTCAAAGTCAACTGAAAAAGAATTTTTAAAGCCGATTATACAATACGCGTCATCTTATATTCACGAAAAATTTCCCTGGCAAAAAGTTGTGCAGAATGAATATTTAAAGCTTTACCAGAATTAAGGGGATTTTTTGCGGTTAGGTCAAAATTCGACTTTGTTGCAAGTTTTACTTACTTGGAGCGAAAAATTTCCCCCTGCCATAATTTTTTTTTCGTTCCGGCAGTAAATTTTTTTTAGGAATCCCGCTTTCTGCGGTTTCATTCAAAAACTGCGTTTTTGAACGCTTCGCGCCGCTACAATCGGGGCTAGGCTTTTTCACCTTTTTTGTAAATTTTATCCAAAGTCGAAATTCGTCCGTTTAAAATTCTTTTTTTACCAAATAGAAAAAAAAATCAAAAAAAATGTAAAAAAATATAATTTTTGCTTGACAGTTTTTTCTATTTTAGATATATTTTCTTTCGTCAGTTGCACATCGCTACTGACAAAACAAGCCGCTGTAGCTCAGCTGGTAGAGCGCGTGATTTGTAATCTCGAGGTCCTGGGTTCGAATCCCTGCGGCGGCTTTTTAGTAATAAAAAAAACTTTTGTTACTAAATGGGGAGTTTCCCGAGTGGTCAAAGGGGACAGACTGTAAATCTGCTGGCTCCGCCTTCGTAGGTTCGAATCCTTCACTCCCCAAGTTTCTTTGAGAAGTTAAGCGCTTGCTTAGCTTCTTTTTTTTTGACTAAAATTTTTTAGCTTAAGTAAAAATCTGCTTAAAAATAAAAAAATCATCTTTTTATAAAAAATTCTGCTTATCACTTTTAGAAAAATCTGCAAAACTTTAAAAAATAATAAATTTTCATTTCTTAAATTGTATTGCTTTTGTAATTGCGTTATTATTATAGTTACCTTTTTATTTTCATTTTTATTAGGAGAAGTTTTTTGTGTTAGTACGTTTTTGGGGAGTAAGAGGCTCTTTACCAACTCCAATTTCCTGCGAGCAGGTTCAAGCTAAAATTGCGGCCGCAGTATCTAGAATTTCTCCAAAAGACATTGAGTCTGAAGAAGCAAAAATGAAATTTCTTTCGAATCTACCGTCTTGGATTTACGGAACTGCAGGTGGAAATACAGCCTGTGTTGAACTAAAAACTGCTGGCGGTACAGAAATAATCCTTGACTGCGGTTCAGGCTTAAAATCTTTTTCCACTATGGCAAAGCAGCCAGAAGATCTTCATTATCATATTTTTCTTTCTCATTATCATTGGGATCATATTCAGGGATTTCCGTTTTTTATTCAGTCATTTAATCCAAATACAAAAATAGATCTTTATTCAAACTTTCCAGATTCTTTAAAATATCTTGAAGGGCAGAGTTCGCTTCCTTACTTTCCGCAAAATGCTTGCTGGCATTCAGTAAAAAATCAAATAAATTTTCATCTTTTAACTGCTGATGAAAGTTTTGAACTTGACGGAGTAAAAATAAATTCTCACGAAATGAAGCATCCTGGAAAATCCTACGCATTTTCTTTTATTGAGGGAAATAAAAAATTTGTGTATTCCACAGACACAGAACTTGATTTAGATGATTTTGATACGAAAAATCCGAAAAATCATTTTTTTAAGGATGCGGATGTTTTGGTTTTAGACAGTCAGTATACAAATCTTGAAGCAATAGAAAAGAAAAATTGGGGACACAGTTCCTTTAGTAGCGCTATTGATTTTGCGCATGTTTGGAATGTAAAAAATTTGTATTTTTTTCATCATGAACCTAACTATGATGACAAAAAACTCTATTCAATTCTTCAGTCCGGAAATATTTATAAAAATTACAACAAGGAATATTCTGTAAATTTGTTTACGGCAACGGAAGGTCAGGAAATCGAAATATGAAAAATAACAAAAAAGATGCAAATATTCTTGTAAAAATTTTCGTGTGGATTTTAGCTTGCATCGCTGTTTTTTCAGTTCTTTTAGTTGCGTTCTGCTCTTATGTAACAAGTCCCGTTTCTAAAAAGGAAAACGCTGTTTCACAAAAAATCAGTGTACCAGCCGGAACTTCTGTTCGTACTGTTGCAGATGAACTTAAGGCGAAAAACTTAATAAAATCATCTTCTGCTCTTTATTATGCTGCAAGATTCAATCTTTTTAACAGAAAATCGCCTTTTACGCTAAAAAGCGGAGTTTACACTGTAAGTAGTTCAATGTCATTGAAGGAAATTTACATTCTTTTGCAGTCAGGCGAGCAGGAATATATTTCCGTTTCAATTCCAGAAGGTCTTACAATTACAAAAATAGCATCACTTCTTGAAGAAAATGGCGTGTGTTCAAAATCTGACTTTATATCCGCCTGCAAAAACAAAAGTCTTCTTGAATCTTACGGATTTTCTGGCGAAAGTTTTGAAGGTTATCTTTTCCCAGACACATATTATTTCAATCCAAAAATGGAAAGTTCCGAAGTTATAAGGCTTATGGTAGAAAATTTTCTGAGTAAAATTTCTGAAATTCCAAACGCAAATCTTCTTTCAAAAGACGAACTTTATCAAAAAATAATTCTTGCTTCCATTGTTGAGCGGGAATATAAAATTGCCGAAGAAGCGCCGCTAATTGCAAGTGTTTTTACAAATCGGCTCAAGTACAATATTGGACTTTATTCTTGTGCAACCGTAGAATACATTCTTACTGAAATTCAAAATCTGCCTCATCCAAAGCGGATTACTTATGATGACTTAAAAATCGACAGTCCTTATAATACTTATAAATATGCAGGACTTCCTCCAACGCCAATTTCAAATCCGGGGAGTATTTCTCTTGATGCAGCTATAAATCCGGCAAAAACAAATTATTATTATTTTGTTCTTACTGATGCCGAAAGTGGAAAACATACTTTTTCAACAAACTTTAACGAGCATATTGCTGCTGAAAATTTAAATTATATTTCCAAGTGATTTTAGGGCAGAGTAAAAAAGTCTTTTCTAAAAAAGTACGCAAGGTCGATTGATATGGCAAATTTTATTTCTCAGGAAACCATTGACGAAGTTACAAATCGCGCTGACATAGTGAGCGTTATAGGCGAATACGTTCCGCTCGTAAGAAAGGGCGCGGATTACTGGGGAAACTGTCCTTTTCATACTGATAAAACTCCATCATTTTCTGTAAGTCCTGAAAAAAAATTCTATTACTGTTTTTCCTGTCATGCTGGCGGTACTGTGTTCAGTTTTTTGCAGGAAATGGAAAAAATTTCTTTTGTAGAATCAGTTGAAACTTTAGCAAAAAAATTCGGCGTTACAATTCACTACGAAAACAAAGGCGCTGAAAATTTTAAAGAAGATCCAAAAATTAAGCAGAAAGATGAATATATTGACCTTTATAATCGCGTGAGTACTTCGTATCATTATTTGCTGATGGAAACTGAAGAAGGAAAATTTGCCTTCGATTACATAACAAAGCGTGGTCTTACGCGGGAAACTCTCGAAAAATTCAAACTTGGCTATAGTCCAGAAAACAGAAAGTGGCTTAGGGAATTTTTGAAAAAAAAGAATTACAGCGATGATTTTTTAAATAAATCTGGACTTTTTAGTTCCAAATATCCCGAAATTTCTTTTTTTAGTGACAGACTTATGTTCCCAATTTTCGACAAAAACGGTGATGTTGTAGCTTTTGGCGGAAGATTTTTGCGTGGAGACAGTTCAAAATCACCAAAATATTTAAATTCCGGAGATTTAATTCAGTATAAAAAGGGAAGTCTTTTGTACGCTTTTAATTTTGCTAAAAAAGCAGTCCGCGAAAATAAAAAAGTGATTATTTGCGAAGGTTATATGGATTGCATAGCGTACCATCAGTGCGGAATAACTTGGGCAGTTGCGCCACTTGGAACCGCACTTACCGAAGAACAAATTTCTATGGTAAAGCCCTTTGTTGATACAATTTATCTTTCGCTTGATTCAGATGAAGCGGGGCAAAAAGCTACAATTCGCGCAATAAAAATGATTCGGCAGCAAAAGTTAAATGTGCGGATTATTCAACTTCAGGGCGGAAAAGATCCTGCAGAAATTATGAACAGATTTGGTGCCGAATACTTGACAAATGAAGTTAATGCCGCTATTTTAGACAATGATTTTCTGTTGTCTAGATTGCTAAAACTTTATCCAAAAAATATTCCAGAGAACAAGGTTAAAGCCTGTCTTGAGTATTTTGAATATATTGATTCAATCCAATCTGATGTGCAGAAGGACGCGTGTCTTGATCAATTGTGTCAGGCATACGGCATAGATAAGGAGGCGGTTCAAAAGGATTTTTACAACCGTAACCAAATTTCTAAGCGCAAATTCAATGTAACAAATGAGCAGAAGGATTCAGCAAAAGAAGAAGTCGAAAGTACTGCTGAACTGCGTGCTGTGTTAACAGCTGTTACTGATGATTCAAATCTTTTTCAGCAAATGCGTAATGAAATCTCAGTTGGAGATCTTGCTGAACAGCCATCTAAAAAATTATTTACCATTATGGATGAGTGCCTGAATTCTGGCAATTTTTCCGTAAGCAGCATTCTGAATCGCATTGAAAATGAGAACTTAAAAAACTTGATTTTTCAGTCTATGGCGGAGTATTCAAACTACACCGAAAAATCAGTGCAGGACAGTATAAGGTTGCTCAAACTGAATTCTTTGCTTAGAAAAAGAGAAGATTTGCAAAATTCTATTTCTTCAGTAAGCAAAAGTTCCCTTCCGGAAGATATTGAAAAACTTTCTAGCTTCCTCATTCAAAAAATGGAAATTGACAATCAAATATCACAAATTAAGGACAAATGATGACTAAGAAGTCTGAAGCAAAAGTGGAAAATTCAAAAATTACTAAGAATGTTTCTGCGTCCAGTGCAAAAGAAACTAAAAGTGCTGAAAAAAAATCTGTAAGAAAAATCAAAAAAATATCCAAAAAAACTGCTTCTCAAATAGATGAAAATGCAGAAAATGAAGAAATCGAATCTGAAACAGAAGATTTAGCTTCAATCGCGGAAGAAAAACGGCCTGAACCAAAAATTTCTGTTGTTCAAAAAATCGAGCAGGAAATGGAAGAGCAGGGCGAAATTTCTGAAGAAGAACTTTTGCAGGATCCGCTGGTAAAAAAACTTCTGGATTTTGCTGCTCCAAAACAGCTTATTTCTTGGGAAGAAATCACTGAAATTATAGGTGCTGATTTTGTAAATTCTCCAAAAATGGAAGGTGTTCTTCAACTTCTTAGCAAAAATAAAATTCAAGTTATGGACGAAACAGACATTCTTGATGACGAAGATGATGATGAAGTTGACGACGAAGATCTTGGAGATGAAGACAAAGTTGATGAGGATTCTGACAAGCATCGTTTGGTTTCTAACGACAAAGATGGAAATATTGACGATCCAATCCGTCTGTATCTTCGCGAAATAGGAAAAGAGCATCTTCTTACCGCTGAGCAGGAAGTAATTCTGTCAAAACAAATGGAAGATGGTCAAAATATCATTAAGAATGTAATTAAAAATTCTGGAATGATTATCCCTGAGTTTTATCAGATTTCGCATAAAATTTTTAAACGAATTGATATGCATGAGCCGGGAAAAGCTCGTAAAGAAATCAATGAAGAAATGTCGGAGCGCAGGCGTCTTAGAAGCAGCTATCTTGATACAATGAAGACTATAAAAGAGCCAATGAATGAATATATGGCGTTAAAAAAGCAGTTGCATTCAAAAGATCCGTCAATGAATATTTTTAAGGATGAAAAAATAATTCTAATGAAATCATAAAGATTATAAATAATGTGTATTTAGAAGGAA
>CAZXCR010000034.1:0-10142 GCA_964639315.1 uncultured Treponema sp.
TTACCTGGACCGACGGTCATCTTTTGACTTTAACTGAAGGCGAAGGAACTGACGGTGGCGTGCGGCACTGCTGGTCACCAAAGGCGGTTTATAACGAAAGTCGCAAATGCTACGACATCTACTGGACTGGCGACGATTATTACGGCGTGAACAAAGTTTATGTAACAAGTACTTTTGATTTTCAGAGTGTAAAAAGTTTAAAAGATTCAGTTATTTATTCTCCAACTGATTCAGTAACTTGGGCAAGCATAGTGAGCGAAAATAATAAATTTTATCTTTTTGCGCGCAACGAATCTGTGGATTTTTCTACTGGCGACGGTGGCGACATTCAGGCGGCTTATTGCGAAAGTTGGGGAAAAAGTTTTCAGCGGATTTCAAAATATTTTATAAATCGACTTTCAGACCAAGGCTCTCCAGTTTTTGTTCAGTACCCGTGTGTTTACAAACTTGCTGGTGGCGAATGGGTAATGCACGTAAATCGCACAAATTCCTTGTCAACTTTTGATTCTTTTGTTACTCAGGACATTTCAAATCCTGAAAGCTGGATGAGTGCTTCTGATGCTTCGCTTAGTTTTTCACTACCTTCTGTGTGCGATGCTTCTGTAACTATGATTAGTGAAAGTGAACTTGATGTTCTGCTTTCGGCGTTTTAGGCGGTAAAAAATGAAAAAAATATCCTGCTTGAATTTTAATTTTATATGCGCAGTTTTTGCACTGGCGGTTTTTTCAGGCTGCACTCAGAATCTTTCTGAATCAAAAATCGGCGTTATTGGAAAATCTTCTTCGCTGGAAGACGTTCAAAATGTAAACGGCGAAATTTGGTACGACACTGACGGCAATGCAATTCAAAGTCACGACGGAATCATTGAATATCAGGGAAAATATTACTGGTACGGCTTGGATTATTCTAAAAATCTGATTAACGGCGGAAGCGGCGGTTTTAAGGCAGTTAAATGTTATGAATCAACTGACTTAGTAAACTGGGAATTTAAAAACAACGTTCTTACTGCAGTTTCTGCACCGATTTTAAACGAATGCGACATAAATACCGTGCGCGTGCTTTTTAATCCGAACACAAATAAATTTGTAATGTGGATGGGCTACAACACTTCTTACCGCAGAGGCACAAGTTTGAGCTACTGGACTTTGCGCTCTACCCACAACAAACTTTACTTGAACGAAACTTTGTGCGCTACATCAAATTCACCATACGGAAATTTTGACGTAGAAAATTCTACGTTCAGCGTAAATGGCGGTGCGGCTCTTACAACTCTTTTTAAAGATGATGACGGAACTGCTTACTGCATTGACTGGGCAAATTACAATAATTCGTGGCGGCTTTACATCAATAAACTTACTGAAGACTACCTTGGAATCGACAGTCAAGTTGCCTGTCTTTACCCGGAAAGTTATGCTGGGCGTTCTGCAATAATTCATCGCGGAGACTATTATTATCTTTTTTGCGCAAGTTTTATTACGGATTTAGACAGCGGTGCAAATTCAAGTAGTGCAAATGACGGCTGGCTTGACTATCACTTTACGTATTTTGATTTTTACAGAGATTCCAGCATTTCTTCTCCAGCGCCTTACACGGGAATAAGATACGCATATTCCACATCAATTGAAGGACCGTGGTCTGAACTGATGATTTTTGGCGAAAATGATGAAACTTATTCTTCGTACGAATTCAGCGACATTTTTAAAGTGCAGGGAAGCGAAGGTTCCTTTTATATGCTCACCTTTAACAACTGGAATTCTTCTGACCTTTCAAAATCTGGCTATGTGTGGCAGCCGTTAAAATTCAGAAAAACCAGCACTGATTTAAGAAGACCTTATTTTGACGACTATTCAAAAATTACTATTGACGCCGCAAGGGGCGAAGTGAGCGTGGAAAAATGATAAAAAAATATTCAGCTGCAATAATTTTAAGTTTTCTTGCGCTCTTTAATTTTTCGTGCGCAATTTTTACTTCGGAAGTTGAAACTCAAGATGACAGGGGCTTTCCGATTCAGAAAATGGAAATGGATAAAACTTCAGTTTTTCTGGAAGGAACAAAGGGTAGCAGCACTGCGGAACTTAACGTAACTTACTATCCAAGTTTTGCTGATGATACCGAAATTTTTTGGAGCACAAGCGATTCTTCTGTGGCAAGCATTTCAGATTCAAATTCAGTTTCGTGCACTGTAACTTTGCAGGGCGACGGAAATTGCGTAATAACTGCCCGAAATTACAGCGGAAAAGTTTTTGCTTCGTGTGCGGTTAGCGGAAGTCTTGAAAAAAATGCTCCGTTCGAAGCAGAAAATTTTTTGCTCAATCCTTATTCAAATAATATAGAAGCTTCTTGGACAAATCCGGAATTTAATGCGGATGATTTGTACAGCGCAGTTTTTGAAGTTTACGAAAAAGATTCCGGAAGTTTAGCCGGCACAAGTACGTTTTTAAACTGCACTCAAAAAGCGGCATCTTATTCTGTAAGGCTTGGTGGTGGATTTGCTGATTCTGTAAACTGCACTTACACTTTAAAACCTGAATGTGAATACAGCGTTAAACTTTTTATTTGCGATTTAAACGGCAACAAATCTACAGAAAGTGAAGGTTCTGCAAAAACTCTCGAAGAAGAAAGTACTGCGCCACAAAGTGTAAGTTCTGCGCTTTTAACTGATTTTTCAGGAAATTCGGCTAGTCTTTCGTGGACTGACCCTTCAGATGACGACCTTCAGTTTATTCTTATAAAAAGTTTTTCTGCGGATTCTGAAACTAAGGTTGCTGACGATGTGATTGTTAAAAAAGGCGTTCAGTCTGCTACAGTTTTAAATCTTTTGGATGAAAGCGAATACAATTTTTATCTTTACGCCTACGACAACAATTTTAATGTAAGCGAGGCTGCGTGCGTAAGCTACAAAAATGGCCCGCACGTAACAAACGTTTCTTCTTCCGTACCGTCAGATTATTCAGGAATAATTACTTTAACGTGGACTGACCCTGAAGAAGAATTTTCTAAAATAAAAATCAGCGCTTCTTGTTCTGGATTAAGCACTGTTCAAACTGAAGTTTTAAAGGGTGAAGAAGAATGCACTATTTCAGGTCTTATTCCTGGAAATGAATATGATTTTTCTTTTTCAACTCTTGATTCAGAAAATCAGATAATCGGCTCAAAAATTTATTCTGCATCTCCTTCAAAAGTTTTAATCAGATTTTACAGCATAAATAATTCTGGATTTATGGTTGTAACGAGTGCTAAAGCTTTTAAAACTCAAAGTACAAGTTCTGCGGCCTATCATTACAAATGGCTTAAAATGCCTGCCTTAGACGGAACTTCAACTTTTGCGTACACAGGCGATTCTTCTACCGGAACTCAGGAAACTTATTCAATTATGGCGATGGATCTTAGCGGTAAGGGTTCGGGACTTTATGCCTACCTTACAGAAGCTTCTTCGAGCGTAACTTCTTCTACGGGCGCTTCTGCAGAACTTTCGCTTGCTGACGAAGAGAGCATAAAAACTTTGGGCAAGGAATCTTTTGCTAGTTTCTTTACTGCAAACACCACTAGTTCAAGCTACAAATCCCTTCGCTTTACTGAAAATTATTATCAGCTTGGCGGAAACGGTTCATCGGCAGTTATTTACAGAACAAGTTCAGGCGCTCCAGGCTACACACAGTGGCACTGGACAATTACTCAGGAGGCTGCAAATTGAAATTTTCACTGAATAAATTAAAACTACTGCCGCTCATTTTTTCTGTACTGATTTTTACCGGCTGTAATCTTGCATTTTTTTTGGCGGAAGAAAAAACTCCTTCATCTTTAACTTTGAGCAAAACGAATGTTAGCATAAACGATGCGGTTGCACTAAAAAGCAGTTTTGAACTTGCGGCAACAGTTACTGGAAGCACTGCAAAAATCAACTGGTACACAAACGCGCCTTCTGTGGTTGCTTTAAGTTCTTCATCAGGAAATTCAATTACCGTAACTGCATTGAATTCCGGAACTGCCACTGTAAGTGCGGTAAGCGATGACGGCGAACTTTACGCAGCGTGTACTGTAGTTGTTTCGCTTGGTAGCGTTTACTGCCACGAAATTTCAGATTTTAAAAATACTGAGGTTTCCACAGATTCAGCGAGTTTTTCGTGGACACTTTCAGAGGACGCAGTTTACGTAAGAATTGACTGCTACAAAGATTCAGTTCTTGAAAGTTCAAGTTATTTTTTGGCCAGTGAATTGTGCGGAACCGTAAAAAATCTTTTTCAGAACACTCAGTACAGTTTTGTGGCTTACGGCTGCAATAATGCTCAAACAGAAAAAGAAACTCTTTCTAAGGCGACTTCTGAACTTTCAGTAACTACTGTGCGCGACACTACATCGCCTTCATCAGTAAAAAATATTACTTACACCGCAACTGACCACAGCATTACTTTTGAATGGGAAAATCCTTCTGATGTAGATTTTGCCTTTGTAAACCTAAGCACAAGTTCTCTTGATATGAACGGAAGCGAAATTCCTGCTCAAAAAATAAGTGCTGAAACTACTACGGCAGTGTTTGAAAATTTAAGTGCGCAAACTGAATTCACCTTTAGTTTTGCTTCTGAAGATAAATTTGGCAATGTTCAATCGGACGAAAATAACAGCGAAAATCTCCCAGCTGAAATTACTGCCCTCACTCTTGCTGATTCAACGGCGCCGGCTGCACTTGAAAATATTTTCTTTGTGCTTGCAGAAAATTCCCTTCAGATTGTGTGGGACGAAACTGCTGCTTTGGAATCTTCGGATTTTGATTCAGTAAAAATTCAAATCAATCAAGATGAAGAAATAAGCGTTGAAAAGGGAAACGGCACTTACACTGCACAAATTACGAACGGCAGCGAAACTTCTTTGACCCTTTACGCTCAGGATATTTCAGGAAACAAATCTAGCTCGTATTCTGCTGAAATTGACACAAGCCTTCCTTCACAAACTGTAAATTCCCTTACGGCACAGGCGGGCTACACAGGTCAGATTAAGGCGGAGTGGACTGGAATTGACGAAGCTTCTTCTTACGTGATTTGCGCTGAAAACGAAAGTGACGGCACTGTAAAATATTCAGATGAATTTTCGGCAAGTTCTGGCTTTGTTAACCTGCTTGAAGCTGGAAAAGTTTACAAGGTAAAAGTGTGTCCAGTTTCTTCATCAAGTGATTACAAAATGCTTTACGCAAATTCCACAGAGAGCGTTTCGGTTACCGTGCAAAAATTGGTGTGGAGCATAATTCAGCCGTGGGGTTCACAGGAAATGGTTCCGCAGATTACGGAAGACGAAACTTATGCAAACGTAATCATTACAAGTTCTTCATCCAGCTATTTGTATGCGTACTGGATAGTGTGGCCGGCAGTGGACGGAAGCGACGGATTCAGTCTTGAAGCTGCAGATTCTTCTTACGCGGAAAGCGGACTTTACCTTTACTTTGGCGAAAATGCTAGCGGAAGCGTAAACTACAATTCCGGAAACAACACTTGGGGATACTCTGCTTCGAGCCATGCGCATTTAAGTTGGACTGCTAGTCTTGAATCGATTGGCGATGACACAGCCTTTGCAAGTTTTACAGTTTCAGATTCCTACGCTTACACAGGAAGTTCTGTTGACGGATACGGCAGTTGGTTCAACATAAATCTTAACGGCGACACCACATCTTATTTATATAGTAACAATTACAACGTAAGTGCCGACACCGGACTTGAATCATCTTATGCAAGTCAGGGAACTCCGGGTTACGACTGGTCATTTGCATGTAAAGAAATTTCTATAACGGAATAAAGTTAATTTTAAGTTTGCGTTGCAGACTTTTTTACTTACTGCACATTTTCACTTTGTTGCGGATGTGCCCAAAAATATTTTCCTAAAACTGATGTTTTAAGAAGCCCCTTCAAATAGGAGAAAAATTATGAAAAAAAATGTAAAAAACGCATTTGCATTAAGCTGCACTCTGCTTTTGGCACCTTTTGCTTTTGCACAGGAAGCACAAATAAATGCCAGCTCAGAAGTTTTAGATTTGCAGACTTCACTTTCTGAACAAGAAAATTCTGAACAAGAAAATCTTGAGTCAGAAAATTTTGAATCAGCAAAAGAAGAAAAAATTCCCCAAGTAAAAAATCAAAAGTCACAGGGAATTTCACTTGATAAAACTGAATACGAAATTCCGCTTCACATTTTAGACTATTCAAATTCCTTTCCGTCAATTAACGTAAAAAGTGCTGACGGTAAAATCGGCAACCACGACGTAAAGTGGCAGTCCAGCAACAAATCAGTTGTAAAAGTGGATCAGAAAGGTCGGCTTTTTCCAAAATCAACTGGCGAAGCAACAATCACTGCTACCACAAAAGACGGCGAAAAAGCTTATTGCAAGGTGATTGTTTCAAAATACGGACCAAAACCTTCTGCTGGCGGAATGGAAATTTCTACGCAACTTACAGGCGATGCAAGCGTAACATTCGGCGTGGATCTTGACACAGGTCGCGCCGGATTCTGCACAGATCAAAACATCAAGCTTAAAATGGATTTACTGAATTTGGGCGAAGTGTGGGCAGGCGACAGCGAAATTCCGCTTTGGGGCGAAATTAGAATTTATACTCAGGGCGACCCGCTCCGCTACATGGTGGACGCAGACAGCGGCACAGATCTTTATGAAAATTCAGGCGATTTTTCAATCGTAGTTGACAGGGCAAAAGTTCACTTTGGACCAGGATATTTTACGGTTTACGACAAAAATGATTCAGACCTCGGTTACGTAAATTACACTGCCGGTTCAGATGTAGCATATTCATTTATGGCCGCCGATACAGACTATCGCTATGGTCATTTAAAGCAGCGCACTCTTCAAACATATCTTTCAAGTTACGACGAAAACAAAACGGTTTACGGATTCAACGCAGGTTACGAAATGGACGGCGTGTTTAAAGTTCAGGGCGATTTTGCTTCCACAATGAAATGGACTGCCGGAGCAGACGACACCACTCAGGATACGGCAGATCTTTCTCACAATGCTACAGACTGGGTTTACAAAGTTTCGGGCGAGTTCAATCTTGTTCCAGACTTAAAAATCAGCGCAGGATATTCAAACGGAATTCTTGGAGTTGATTCAGTTTATATGCAGGATATGAGAGTAGGATTTGGTGCTTCTTACGAATGGAATTTTTATGATATCTACTATTTAAAACCATCTGCCGGACTGAATTTAATTCAACTAGAAAATATTGGCAATCTTCATCCGTTATTTTCTGCCGGACTTATGCTTGGCTGGGAAGACAAACAAAGCGCGTTTGATTACTGGAGCACAAAGTACAGCGAAGATGACTACGGTCCGTACCCGGGAATTGCGCTTGCAGTTCAGTACGCCAGCGCAGAACTTGCAGAAAACTGCACATATTTTGTAAAGGCAAACGAGC
Source organism: uncultured Treponema sp. (assembly GCA_964639315.1). Taxonomy (GTDB): domain Bacteria; phylum Spirochaetota; class Spirochaetia; order Treponematales; family Treponemataceae; genus Treponema_D. The sequence goes on from CAZXCR010000034.1 coordinate 7,414, forward strand.
TCACTACCTTCAATGATGACTTGCTGATTTTCCACGCTTCCTTTAACACAGGAAACGATTTGCTTGTAAAAAATCTTGAAGCGGTGGGTGCAGTTGACGTTGTAAACATTCTTAGCGACCAGTGGGTTATGGGCTGGACTCTTGCCGCTCACTACAATATTCCGCTTTTAGACACAGGATTTACTCTTGCGCCAAAAGCCTTAGTTACGCGCTACCACGATTCAGCAAATATTTTAAATGACTACTGCTACGTAAAGGCTGGTCTCGAAATAATCTTTGGAAGAATTACAGTTGGATTCGATTATGAATCAAACGACATTATCAACGGATTTAATGACGGTTACAATTACAACAAATTTGGAAATATTGAAACGAGCGTAAAGGTAAGTTTTTAAAAATTTATTGAGAGAGGTTCAAAATTGAAAAAAAATATTTGCAGAACTTTAGCTTTTTTCTGCTGCCTGCTTTCAGGAATTTTTGCCTTAGGTTCGTGTTCGAATTTTACTACAAAAAATTCTTTTAGCGGTGGAACAGCCCAAATCACCTTAACGCAGGGAACTGAAGACGAAGTTTTTACTTTTAACATTCCAGTGGATGACGAAGCTGATGTTTACGCCCAGCAAACAACGGCGGCGGATGATGCGGGGTTAAAAGCTTATCTTCTTCAGGCGAAAAACGGCTATGAAAAACCATTTGAAACTTTTTACATAAAATTTGTGCCGTCTCAGGTAAATTCACAAGGAGAAGTAATTTCTCCTTACGCCACTGTGGTTTTTACGGAATTCAGCATTGAAGAAGGAACTTATTTTTATCCTTCAAGCCGTACTTTTTTCTTGAACGAAGAAACTTCTTTTTCATCAGCAGATTATTCCCTTGCCACAGGAAGCGGAGGAAAAATTTCTTTTGACTGGTCAGTGAATGATGAAAATTCAGTAAAGGCAAGTCAGGTTTATTCAAATTACGAAGTAAAATCCTACAGTTTAAAATCAGTTAAATTTACAGCTGAATTAAAATAGTGCTGAAAGGAAATTCAAAATAAAATCCGGAGCATTTATGAAAAAAAAATATTTATATGCTTTAGTTTTTACATTTTTGGTTGCAGGAATTTTTTGTGGCTGCAATCAGGATGTAGAAAATTGTTCAATATACTCAAGTCCACTTGTAATGCGCCGCTCAGATCCGAGTGTAGTTCATCACACTGACGGACTTTACTATTTGGTATGCACCTACGATTACGGTTCTTATTCTTCACTAAAAATTCGCGCAGGTTCAAAAATAAATTCCTTGCGCTACAAAGATGAATACACCGTAAACTTTACAAATGCCAGCGAAATGGGCGCGTACAGTTACTTTTGGGGACCGGAACTAAAATTCATCAACGCACAGTGGTACTTGTTTTTTACCGCGAGCGTAAGTTCCACAAGCACTTGGCTTCAACGACCCTTTGTTGCAAAATGTACCGGCACATCACCGCTTACTTCGGATTTTGAAATCTTAGGAAAAATTCAGGCAGTAACGCAAAGCACTTTTGATGAATCGCAAAACATAATCGATTCGTACAGTATGGGACCAAACGTTTTTTATTCAGACGGTCAGTGGTATTTTGCCTGGACGCAGAACATAGAAGACGGAGACGAAGACTGGGATTTAGACGGCGAAACTGGAATTGACAACAACAATCTTACGCTAAAAATCGGGGAAAATTCTGACGGAACTTTACTTACAAAAGATTTTGAAGACCTTGCACAGAACATAAAAAATAAAAATACCTGGCAGTGTCTTTTCATAGGAAAAACCAGTCCCGAAGATTTTACAAAAGTTACCAACGCCACAATAATATCAGTTCCGGAATATGACTGGGAATGCGGCACATACACTTCACATTCAGACACCGACTTTGGAAACATAAATGATGCGCCGTCCTTCATCATAAAAGATTCACAAATTTACTGCATCTACAGCGCAAGCGACACAGACGAATCTTACTGCATGGGACTTTTAAGTGCCAAAGTGGGCAGCGAACTGTGCAATTATTCAAGCTGGCACAAGTCACCGGAAAGCATCTTCAGCACGAACAGCACGTTCAACGCATACGGTCCGGGCAGCGCAAGTTTTACCACCGACGGCGAAAACACCGTAATGTTTTACAGCGCAAGAAATTACAGCGGCCTCTACTCAAGCGGAACCACCACAACCAAAGAAAGCTACTCAGACTTAAACCGCGCAGTCTGCGCAAAACAAATCGGCTGGAACACCGACGGCACTCCAAACCTTTACTACAAGTGATTTTTTTGGAGCGAATTTTTTTACCGTACAGCGCGCGCCTTCTTGCAGAATTTTTTTTTTAACAAATGAATTTTCTTTGATAACAAAAAAATTCTTTACAAGTACACGGCGCGCGCAAATTCCGCACAAGTTCCCGTCCTTCCGTGGCTCCGCTTTTCGCTCCGGTATTTTTGCTTCGCAAAAACACTTGCCTTCGGCAACCACTCCACGCCGGGCTAGGCTTTCTTAGCAAAATGCGTTAGCCAGGCAGTCTAATGAATTTGACGAAAAGCAGAAGCTGTTGTATATAAAAAAAAGGAAATGCCCCAAACATCGGGTTATCTCCACTAGTTTAGACAATAACCGTCCTAGCAGTTCAAACACGGGCGACTATATTTTTTACGCTATCTATTTTTAAGGTAAGAGAGCACGACAAATATTGTTCCGACTACTGTGGCAACACA
>CAZXCR010000035.1:0-10088 GCA_964639315.1 uncultured Treponema sp.
CTATGGAGACCCGGAGTTCCGGCACGAAGCACAGGTTACTGATAGAATTTGCAGTTAAAAAAAAATCAATTTCTTAGCAACAAAAATCTGCACTCCGAAAAAAAACGTCTTGTTAGTAACCTGCGCAAAAAAAAATCAGCAAAAATCCACTAAAAAAAGCAAATTTGTGCTAATCTTTTTGTTATGAAAAGCAGTGAATGGTTTGAAAACGAAGATTTTTGGTTAAATTATGCGCCAATTATGTTTGACGCTCAGCATTGGGCTCAGGCAAACGGAATTGCACAAAGCATAAAAAAAATTGCGGAACTTAACGACGGAGCTTCCGTACTCGACGTATGCTGCGGTCCGGGAAGGATTAGCGTTGAACTGGCACTTTTAAATCTTGAAGTTACCGGCGTTGACATTACTCAGCCATTTTTAGATGCCGCAAAAGAAAGCGCAAACGACGAAAAAGTTTCTCTTAACCTGATTAACGCTGATATGAGAACTTTCCGCTCAAAAACAAAATTTGACTGCGCCATAAATGTTTATAATTCTTTTGGTTACTGCAACAGCATTGAAGAAGACTTTCAAATCTTAAAAAGCGTTTATAATTCACTAAAAAAAGGCGGAAAATTTATTCTGGAATGTATAAGCCGCGAAACTGCCATAAAATTTTTTACAGAAGGCGAATGGTTTGAACGGGCAGGAAAAACTGTACTTACTGATTTTTCTGTAGAAGGCGCGTGGGAAGGTCTAAAATCAAAGTGGATTTTAATCAGCAAAGACGGAAGCAGAATGGAGCACACCTTTGTTCAAAGACTTTATTCCGCAGCAGATTTAAGAGACGAACTTTTAAAAATTGGATTTAAATCTGCACAAGTTTTTGGCGGCTGGGATTTGCGCCCGTACAATCAAACTGCAGACACAATGCTGATTCTTGCAGAAAAATAAATTGCAAAACAAAAAAAAAGCCGCAAGCTCGCGTGACCCGGTGATTAAGAGAGTCAAAACAAAACTTGCGGCTCTTCAAAAGAAGATTTAGAACTTTATTTTTAAAGTCTGCTCCTGATTTAACACAACGCTATTAAGAACACAAAGTTTCTTTTCTGTTCCAAAAGAAGGCCATTTTTCAATATAAACCTTGTCTTTTTGGTCAGCAAACAAAGCGTCAATTTCAAGAGAGAACTTCAAGTTTTTTAAGCCAAACTTTTTTAAGCCAATCTGCCACTTGTAGTCTTCTCCGCAGAAAATTTGGTCGTCTACAAGAGAACCGTTCTGGTAAAGTCGCGCAGTATTTCCAAGATAAGAAATGTCCATAAAAATATCGCTTGAGTTTTGTGGAATATTTGAAATTTCAAGTTCATAAGACAAAGTTTTTTCGTTTTCAGAAAGTTTTGTTACTTTTACTTCGCCGCTTGAAAATTCAGCAAAATCCGCCTTGTAAACAAAAAATCCGTTTTCTTCGCCCACAAAATTAAGTCCTGCAGGAACGCTGTCAAAATTAGGGAAAACTTTTATAAACGCAGAATTTGTGCTTGAAACAAAAAGTTCGCCAGAATTTTCACCCTGATAAATTGTTGCATCAGAAATTGCAAGATGAGCTTTTTTGTTGCCGTCGAAAATTTTGTACGCGCAAAGAGCATCTTCTCGGCTCAAAGTTACGATGGTTTCGTCTCCTTCAGCACTGCTGAATTTGTAGTAAGTTTTGTCAGCAGTTTTTGCAGTTTCAATTCTTGACGCTAAAAGCACATCTTTTCCCGCCGGATGAGCCGCGCTGTAGAAAACAAAAGTTTTTTCATCAAGATGGCAAAGCGGGGTTACAAGTGCTGAACTTAAAACTGATGAAGAAAGTTTCATATTTATTGGCAAAAAGTAAAAATCTTCGTTGCAAATATCAACTGCATCAAAATTTTCTGCAAGAACCACATTTTTATGCTCTGCCATTTTCTGATGACGCTGATAATTGTTTACAAAAACATATCCACTTTTTTGCTGATTCAACCTAAAACTTTTTCTTAAGGCAGTTGAATTTTCTGGCTTAGACGGATTTTCTTCCGGAATAAAAGTGTCTGTTTCGCAAAGAGTTTCGCCAAAATCATGAACAAAAAGTGAATAAAGTTTTATTTCATCAAAACTTGAATTTTTCTGACCATACTCGCCAAGTGGAGCTCTAAAGTCATAATTTTTTATGCTCAAATCGTTTATTGAACCAGACGCAATATTTTCTTCAAGAGTTGTAAGTTTTCCTTCCGGATTGCAGCCTCCGTGATACATATAATATCCTAGAAGATTACAGCCGCTTCCCATTTTTGAAAGACTCATTGCACCAATATCTTTTCCCTGAGCCACCGGTCGTCTTTTGTACGTAACCTGAAGTCCACCGCCAAGTTCCGCGGTAAGATAAGGAAATTTTGTCATATCAAAGGTAATTCCTTCGCCTAAGCCAAAATCACTTCCAATAGCGTGATCGTTGCGTTCGTAAGTAAACAAAAAGTTTCCGCTCGGTTCAATTTCTGCAGGACGAGGATCCCACGGAGCATCGCAGTAGCCACCCATTACAGGAAGCATTCCCGCAGTAACCGCTCCGCCCCAGCCAGTTGCAGTGTAAAGTGGCACATCAAAACCTGTGTCCCTTGCCATTTTTTCAAGTCTCTTCATGTGAACTTCGCCTTCTTCCCCGTAAAGTCCGCCACAATGACCAAATTCATTTTCAATCTGAACGCCAATAATAGGACCGCCGTCTTTGAGTAAAAGTCCTTTTACCTGTTCAAAAATTTTTGCGTAAAATTTTTCAACTTCAGCAAAATATGATTCATCGTTTGTTCTTGCCTTAGGGCACTTTTTTAACAGCCAGTCAGGAAATCCGCCGTTACGAACTTCCGCATGAACCCACGGACCAATACGCAGAATCATATCAAGACCACATTCTTTTATTGTTTCCACAAATTTTCTAAGATTGCGGCATCCAGAAAAATCCCATTCATTTTCAATTTCTTCGTGATGAATCCAGATTGTGTAAGAACTTACAACGTCTACACCGCCAGCCTTCATTTTCAAAAGCGCTTCTTTCCAGTACTGCTCAGGATAACGCGAGTAATGAATTTCGCCCATTACTGGAAAATATCGTTTTGAATCCTTAAAAAGACTTTTGTTATCATAGCTGAATTTTGTCATAAAATTTTCCTTATACACCTGTTGTTTATACGTGTTGATATACTTTCAGAAAAAATCCGCCCGCAACTTTTACGGACGGACTATTTTTTAGAAGCAACTTTATTCTTTTACGCCGCCACTTCCCATGCTCAGCATCATTTGTTTTTGAGTCAGCAAGAAGAAGAAAATAAACGGAATTGCAATAATCAGTGAACCTGCCGCAAAGTTAGTAAATTCATTCTTTTTGTCAGAAACAAAACTGAACAATCCAAGCGCAAGAGTCTGCTTTTCTGGACTTCGCAAAACCATTTTTGGAAAAATAAAATCCATCCACGGTCCTGTAAAACTTGAAATTGCAAGGAACGTAATAATTGGTTTTGTAATTGGCAAAATGATTGTACCAAAAATCCTAAAGTGACTTGCTCCGTCAATACGCGCCGCTTCGTCAAGATTCTTGCTTACGGTGTCCATATAACTTTTTACCATCCAGGTGTTATACGGAATATTTCCTGCAACATAAACTAAAATCAGTCCCCAAAGGGTATCGAGTCCGCCTATACGCCGCAAAATTACATAAATTGCAATCATCCCTACGAACGAAGGAAAAATCTGAAGGATTAAAAGACTCATCAAAAGCGGCTGCTTAAATGAAAACTTAAATCTTGAAAAAACATAGGCACTTAACGCAGAAATTATAACTGTAAGAACCGTTGTCCAAAGTGCAATGATAAAAGTATTTTTGAACCACAGCCAGTAATTTGTTTCCTGAAAAAGATGCTTAAAATGCTCAAGCGTAAATCCGTCGCCAAAAGGAACAATGTTCAGTGACGCAATGCTGTTTCCCGGCGAAAATGCTGCTGAAACTACATAAACCAGCGGATAAAACACGAACAAAGAAATCAATATAAAAATCAAATAAATAAATGCTTTGTTTATAACACCAATCGTATGATAAGCGTACTGTCTCTTTTTCATACTTCGCCCTCCTTGTAAGCCTTTGTGTTCTTAAACTGATAAATTGCAAACGGAGCAAGAACCACAAAGATAAGCACTGCAACAACCGAAGCATAACTGTACTTTTGCAGATTGATTGTAAGTTTGTAAATCCACGTAACAAGAATGTCTGTACCACCGGCAAGAGTTGTAGTACTGTCTGCAACCGTAGGCTCTCCGCCAGTAAGGAAGTAGATGATTCCAAAGTTGTTGATGTTGTGAGTAAAACTCATAATTATAAGCGGCATTGTTTGGTAAAGAACAAGCGGCATTGTAATTCTGCGAAGAATCTGGCTCGAAGAAGCACCGTCAATTTTTGCAGCTTCGTACAAATCTTTTGGAATTGCAGTCATTGTTCCCATAGAAAGCATCATAAAATATCCAAAACCAGCCCACAAATTTATTACAATACACATAACCTGTGCCAGAGTTGGATTTCCAAGCCACGGAATCGGTTTAGTTAAAAGACCAAGCGCCTGCAAAGTTCTGTTTACAGTTCCAAAAGTTCCGTTCAAAAGATTTTTCCAAACCAGCATTGTAATTACTGACGGAACTGCGTATGGCAAAATAAAAATAAATCTGAAAACTGAAGAAAATTTAATTCCACTTTCCTGCAGCTGAACCGCAACTAAAAGTCCGCCAAAGTAGCAGGTAAAAGTTGAAAGAACTGCCCAAACTAAAGTCCAAATTGCAATTCTTAAAAAGCCTTTTGACCAAGTTGAACCGCCAAACAAAAGTTCCTTAAAATTCTTAAATCCAACCCAGTCAACAGTGTTGTTAGGCGGCAAATTGCTTGGTGCAGAATAATTTGTAAACGCAACAAGTACGCTAAAAATCAGCGGAACAACAACGAAAACCAAAAGCATTACAAAAAATGGCGAAAGTCCCACAACAGGGAACGCGCGGTTTCCAATTTCAGCCATAGAAGCTTTTTGACTCATAAAACGTCCTGTTCGGCAGTAATCGTTGTACGAACGAGACGCACTTTTTACGCTGATTACATAAGCGGCAATAAAAACAGCAATTACCGCAAGAACAAGAATTCCGTCTATAAGCATAAACATTGAGTTGTTTCTTAAGCGAACTGGAAGTTCTGGCTGAGGAGAACCCAAAGTTACAAGTCCAATCAGTTTTTTTACAAAAAGCGGACAAAACGCAATAAACACAAGTTCAAGAAATGCATAAATTGCACCCTTAACATATTCTTTTAAGTACAAAAGATGGGCAAGTCCCATAAAGCAAATTGAAGATACTTTTATCTTTTTTGCTGAACTGCCGTCTGTTGCAAGTTCCATAATTTTCCCCTGTTTACATTAAAAAACTGCCCGAATAATACCAGGCAGTCTAAAAAACTAACGATATTTCAGGAAGTTTTATTTTCCTAAAATTGATTTATCGCAGGCATCAAGTTCAGACTTTACATCTGCACCATTCCAAATATTTTTTGAAGCAGAATCCATTGCGCTCCAGAAGGTTGACATTTCTGGGATTGAAGGCATTGGGAAAGCGTAGTTAAGCTGTTCAATAAATCCTGGCATATAAGGACTGCTAACTGTTGTATTGATTGAAGGCATTGCTCCGGTAAGTTCAAAGCGCAACTGCTGCATTTCTTCGCTGATAAGGAATTCTGCAAAATCAGCAGCTTCTTCCGGATGATAAGAATAAGCACTTACAAACATAGCGCGAGTTCCGCTGAATGAAGAAGAAGGAGTGTTATCTCCAGGAAGTGAAGGCAGCGGTGCAACCCCAAAATCAAGACCTGCGTTTTCAAAATTCTTTACATTCCACAAGCCAGTTATGTGCATTGCTGCAGTTCCTTTTTGGAAAGCGCCGTCAACAGTTCCTGTAGTTAAATCTGCAGCAGGAACATCAAGAATTTCTCTTAAACTCTGGAAAAATTCCATTCCCTTTATAGCATCTGCAGTGTTCAGGTAAGTTTTTGTAGTATCGCTTCCATCTTTTCCAAAAAGACGATTTCCGTTCATTGTGGTAAAAATTATTGTGTAGTAGCCAGAACCAACATCCATCATAAAAGCATTTTTTCCCGGATTTTTAGCATTGAACTGTACTGACCAAGACTTTAAATCTTCCCAAGTTTTTGGAACTTCATTTTCGCTTATAAGATTTTTGTTGTAAAAAAGAGCGTAAGTTTCTGCACTTACAGGATAGCCATACATAACGCCGTTAAATGTTAAAGCAGAAGCACAACTTGAAATTACTTTTGCTTTTACTTCGTCAGGGTTTCTTGTTGCAAGAATGTGACCACCGTTTACAAGTTCGCCAAGCTTATCGTGTGGAGCAGCAAAAAGATCCGGACCAACATCAGCCGGACCGTCCAAAGCGATTGTTCCAGCAGCGTCGCCAACTTCTACATTTACAAATTTAATGTGAATATTTGGATGACTTTCTTCGTATTTTGCAGCGGCTCTTTTTATAAATTCATCCGGACCGTCCAAAGATTCCCAAACAGTAAGTTCAATATTTTCTGATTTTTTTGAAGATGAGCTTTTTTGAGACTTTGAACATCCTAAAACAGAAAAACTCAAAAGAACACAAGAAAAGGCCAAAACAAGCCTGGAAATTTTTTTCATAATATCCTCCAATTTAAAAAAAATATCCTAAGAAAAGACATTGAAAATGATTTTTTTTAGCAAATACTCTTTATTTTAAGTTCTAATACCTAAAAAAGCAGTAATTTTCTCACTCAACACGTATATTTTACACGTGTTGATAACATCTGTCAAACTTTTTCTAAAGAAATTTTTAAGATTCTCAATAAAATTTGCAAAAGAAATTTGCTTGGAAAAAGTAAATGTTGAATGAAAGGAAAACTTTGAGTTTGTTACAATTAATCATTTAAGTGTCATTTCGACTTTAATTCGGAATCACAGAATTTTTTCTTGAAGGCGCGAAATTTTTACTTTTGTAGTAAAGCCCTAGCCCGCATTGGAGCCCCGAAGTTGCCGGCATTTATGCCGGTAATGGAGCGCTTGGCGCGGAAGGGCGGAAAGGCGGTTACGCTAAAAAATTTTGCTCCAAAAAAAAGAAAAAACCTTCCGCTCGCAGTGAACAGAAGGTCTTTTTTAGCTTATTTTGCCTGGCCGTAATATGCGTTAGGACCGTGCTTTCGCATATAGTGCTTTTCGATTATGTAGTCTGGAAGAGGGGTAGCGTCTGGTTTTATCATAAGTGTGTTGAGTGCCATATGGCTTACTTCTTCAAGAACCGCTGCGTTGTAAACGGATTTGTCGGCAGTTGCACCCCAACAGAAAGGACCGTGGCCGCCTACAAGTACCATATTTACTTCGTTTGGATTGAGTTTTAAATCGCGAAAATGACTTACAATCAAATTTCCTGTTTCTTTTTCGTAATCATTTTTTACAGCTTCACGCGAAAGATAAGGAGTACAAGGAACTTCGGTCTGGATGTGGTCAGCGTGGGTTGTTCCAAAAAGAGGAACTGGTTTTACTGCCTGTGCCCAACTTACTGCAAAAGTTGAATGTGTGTGGATGATTCCGCGGATTTTAGCTCCGTCTTTTACTGCAAATTCTTTGTAAAGAACTGCGTGAGTTGGAGTGTCGCTTGAAGGACGCAAATTTCCTTCTACAACATTGCCTTCGAGGTCGCAAACAACCATACTGTCTACAGTGAGTTCTGGGTAAGGAACTCCGCTTGGTTTGATTGCAAAAACGCCTGCAGCTGGGTCAAATGCACTTACGTTTCCCCAAGTGTAAAGAGCCAAGTGCTGGGCAGGAATTTGCATATTTGCTTCGTACGCTTCTTCTTTTATAGTCTGATATTTTGACATTTTTTTCTCCTGATATTCTGCGGAACTTTTTTGGAAAAATTCCGCTTTGATTTTAAGATTTTAAAATTCTGAAATTTAAAGGTTTTCTACGGCAGCACGTTCTGCAGCAAGACCTTTTTTATAGTTTTCAAAGAAGGCATTAAATCCTTCTACATCAGCAGGGGCTGGATTTACGGTTTCTACCTTTGCAGAAGCAAATACTTCTTTGTTGAGCCAGTCGCTTAAAGACATACCTTTGCCATTTACAACGTAAGCAGCTAAAAGTGCCATTCCCCAAGGTCCGCCTTCTCCGGCAGTGCTCATTGCGCTAACAGGAGTGTGCATTGCAGCAGCCATAAACGGAAGTCCAACACCTTCAGTTTTAAAATATCCACCGTGACCTGTAAGACGATCGAGCGGAACTTTTTCATCAAAAAGAATGTCCATTCCAGCACGTAGAGCACCTAAAGCTGTAAAAATCTGTGCGCGCATAAAATTTGAAAGATTGAAATTTGCGTTCTGTTTGCGTACAAAAAGCGGGCGACCTTCGTTAAAGCCAGTAATTGTTTCGCCAGAAATATAGTTGTAAGCAACACATCCGCCACAATCCTTATCGCCTTTTAATGCTGATTTTAAGAGAACGTCATAAAGCTGACCCTTTGTATAATTAGCACCAAGCAAACTTGCAGCTTCGCCAATCATTTTAATCCATTTATCGTATTCGCCGGTACAGTTGTTTCCGTGAACCATTGCAACTGGCTTTCCGTCTGGAGTGGTTACAACGTCAATAAGTCCAAGGTAGGTTTTTGCAAGTGGCTTTTCAAGAACCACCATACTGAAAATTGAAGTTCCGGCGCTAACGTTTCCTGTGCGGGCTGCAACTGAATTTGTAGCAGTCATTCCAGTTCCGGCATCGCCTTCAGGAGCTGCAAAAACGGCACCAGGCTGTAAAGTTCCTTCTGGGTCAAGCCAAGCAGCGCCTTCTTTTGTAAGAGTTCCAGCTTCAACTCCAGCAGAAAGAACCTTTGGAAGCAAATTCTCGAGTTTCCAAGAATATTTTCCCTGAACAAGAGAATCAAATTTTGAAATCATATTTTTGTTAAAGTCACCAGTTTTTTCATCGATTGGGAACATTCCCGAAGCATCGCCTACGCCAATCACTTTTTTGCCTGTAAGCATCCAGTGTGCATAGCCGGCAAGAGTTGTAAAGAACGCAAGATTTTTAACGTGCTCTTCCTTGTTCAAAATTGCCTGGTAAAGATGCGCAATGCTCCAGCGTTCTGGAATTGGGTAGTCAAAAAGCTGGGTTAAAGCCTTTGAAGCTTCGCCAGTAATTGTATTGCGCCAAGTGCGGAACGGAACTAAAAGATTGCCGCTAGCATCAAAAGCAAGGTAGCCGTGCATCATTGCACTAACGCCCATAGCCGCAAGTTTTACTGGTTTTACGCCATATTTTGACTGAGCGTCATTTTTCATATCCACAAAAGCCGTAGAAATTCCATTGTGAATTTCTTCGAGTGAATAAGTCCAAATTCCGTTTACAAGCGAATTTTCCCAGTCAAAAGCACCAGAAGCAATAGGCTCGTAAGCAGTGTTTATAAGAACCGCCTTAATGCGAGTTGAGCCAAATTCAATTCCCAGCATTGCCTTTCCGCTAGAAATTTCAGCAGCAATTTGTTCCTTAGTCATATTTTCTCCTGTAAGACTGCCAGAATTTAAGCAACACAAAAGCAGTCTTTTTTACCCGAAATTTTCGGTTAATTTTGATGATTTTAATTTTAGAATATATTTTAAAAATATCAAGACTTTTCTAATTTTATTTGATAATTATCAGATTTTATTGATTTATATGGATTTGATTTTTGATGAATAGGGAATTTTGTTGGTTAAGAGTCGTGGGGTTTGGTGGACAAAAAATTTTATTGGTAACTCGGACGATTTTTTTTATTTGGAGCGAATTTTTTTTTACATTTTAGGAAATTTTTTTGCGTTCCGGTTGCGAATTTTATTACAAAACCCGCTTTTCGCGGTTACGTACGCACTTCGTGCTATCTTCATTCTTCCGCTGCGCTCCAGAACGCGCTATTGTGTTTTCTAAGTTCAATTTTAGGCGTTAAAAAAATAAATGTTTGTAAAGAAGGCCTGCGAGTTTGTGGTTGTTACTGACGAAATT
>CAZXCR010000036.1:0-9761 GCA_964639315.1 uncultured Treponema sp.
GCAAGGGAATTTGGTCTTTGTGTTTGCGGAGGGCGCGGAAAGTATAGTCGAAAAACGCCGGATGAACTTTTGTACCTTAGTGAACACACAGGGCTTGATGGCGATTCTTTGGTAAAGTCGAGCAAATTGTGTGCGAAAGTTGATAACACTGCGGTTCAGGATGGATTTCAGCTTTATCAGCATAATTTTATTTTAAGTGATGAAGGGGACTGGACTGTGGTTCAGCAGGGAATGAATGTTCAAGCAAAAACTGCCCGCCGTTACCATTGGTGCTCTGAGAATTTAAAATCTTTTGTAGAAGAGCCGCATTCTGGGGTTACTGGCGAAAATCAGGGATTAATTTTAAATTTAACTGACTCAAATGCAAGTTCTACAAGAAAATCGATTTTGTCTTTGACTAAAGAAAATCCTAATCGACTTTTAACTGAAATTTCTGACGTAATAAAATATAACGGAGAAAATTCTTTTCAACTGCAAAAGTCTCAAAAAGAGCAAATGGAACTCTTCGAGGATGAAAATCATATAATTCTAAATGAAGAAAGTCGTAATCTGATTATGCCTGCTCGCCACGAACTTCACGCCGAAGATGTTGATTTAAAAAGACTTGGAGCCGTGCTTGCAACTGCCTATAATTCTGAACCTGAAAATTTTGAATCTCTTCTTTTGACTAAGGGCTTGGGGGCGCGAACATTACAGTCTCTAACTTTGGTGAGCGAAGTTATAAACGGAACTCCTAGTCGATTTACGGATCCTGCACGATTTAGTTTTGCTCACGGTGGAAAAGACGGATATCCGTTTCCTGTGCCTACAAAAATTTATGACGAAAGTATTAGAGTTTTGGGCGACGCAATCGAAAAAAGCAAACTTGGTTACACTGATAAAAGCGAATGTATAAAAAGATTGCATAAGGTCGCCTTGCAAATTGAAGAAAACTGTGACCCTTTAGCTGATTTTGATAAAATAATTGAGCATGAAAAAAGCCGCTCCAAAGAGTGGGGCGGCCGTACGGTTTGCGATTAAGAATATCTCTAAAAACGCAATATTTAGAAACTTTCTTAATTATTTACTAGTTTTAAGAGCTTCCTGATATTTTTCCCAGTCAGAGTCAATTTCAGAATCTTTTTGTCCCTGAATTAAACTTACAACTATTGCAAAGAGAAGACAGAATATGAATCCTGGAATAATTTCGTAAAGATTCCAAATTCCGCCGTTTAAATTGTGCCATAAAACTACAGAAACTGCTCCGGCAATAATTCCTGCGACAGCTCCACCTGCGGTTGTTTTTTTCCAGAAAAGGGCAAGTAAAATTAAAGGTCCGAAAGTTGAGCCAAATCCTGCCCAAGCATAAGAAACCAAGCCCATAACAGAAGCATTGTTATCAAGTGCAATAAAGAATGCAACAACTGCAATTACAAGAACTGCAATGCGGCTTATTCTCATTACTACTTTCTGATCAAGTTCTTTTTTTGACAGATTCTGGCAGATGTCCTCTGTAAAGGCACTTGCTGCAACTAAAAGCTGACTGTCTGCAGTAGACATTGCTGCTGCAAGAATTGAACACAAACAGATTCCTGCAATAAATGCTGGGAATGCTTTCATAAAGGATTTGATGATTACAGTTTCAGCTGCACCGCCTGCAAGAACTTCTGGTAAAAGATAAGTTGTTCCGATTGCGCCAACGTAAACTGATACTAAAAGAGCAATTGTTACCCAACCCATTGCAACTCTTCTGGCAACTTTAATTTCTCCGTTTGAGCGGATTCCCATAAAGCGTACAATGATGTGTGGCATTCCAAAATATCCAAGTCCCCAAGCCAATGCAGAAATAATAGACATTGGACCGTATTTTTGGTTGCTCAAAAGATTTTGCTGAATTTGCTCTCCCAGTTCACCGTTGATTGCTTTTTGTGTAAATTCATTAGCCTGATTGATTGCATTTACAGGTCCGCCAAGTTTTATAGAAACCATAATTCCTGTAATAATTATTGCAACAAACATCAAGGTTCCCTGAATAAAATCAGTTGTGCAAACTGCATTAAATCCGCCAAGAAGCGTGTAAAGCAAAATGATTATCATTGCAATAAAAAGTCCGCAAATGTAAGGAAGATTGAATACTGAATTTAAGAGTTTTGCGCAGGCAACAAATCCTGATGCAGTGTAAATTACAAAAAACAGAATTATAAAAACTGCAGAAACTATAGAAAGAATATGTTTTGTATCCTTAAAGCGATTTGTAAAGAACTGAGGAACTGTTATTGAATTGTTGCACACAATCGAGTAGGTACGAAGTCTTTTTGCTACAATCAGCCAGTTTAAATAAGTTCCGATTAAAAGTCCGAGAGCTGTCCAAAAAGCTTCCTTCATTCCGCCAAGATAAGCGAGTCCTGGAAGTCCCATAAGCATCCAGCCAGACATATCACTTGCTTCTGCACTTAAAGCTGTGGTTAAAGGACCAATATTTCTTCCGCCAAGAAAAAAATCTTCCGAATTTTTGTTTTTACCCATAAATCTGAAGCCTACATAAATCATTGCTCCAAGATAAATTGCAAAGGCAATAATTTCCTGAATCATTGCTGATGACATTTTTTTTCTCCAAAAAATTGATTTTTAACGTTTTACAAAAGGGCATCTTTAAAAAGAAAATATAAAGAAAACGTTCCGAACATTCTATTTTATATAGAAAAATCTTTCAATAAAGTTGATTAAGGCATTTTTTATGATAGGTCAAAATTTGGGTTTGTTGCAAGTTTTACTTACTTGGAGCGAATTTTTTTTCCTGCCACAATTTTTTTTTACGTTCCGGCAGTAAATTTTTTTAGAAATCCCGCTTTCCGCGGTTTCATTCAAAAACTATGTTTTTGAACGCTTCGCGCCGCTACAATCGGGGCTAGGCTTTCTTAGCAAGAAGACTGCGGCACCTTTACAGAAATTTTATTTAAAGTCGAAATTTGACCTACTTACTGATTTTTTAATTTAAGATTGTAATTTCTACACGACGGTTTTTTGCTCTTCCTTCGGCGGTGGAATTTGTGGCGAGAGGTTTTGTGCCGCCACTTCCTTTACAAATTATATTTTGAGCAGATATTCCTCGCTTTACCATTTCATTTGCGATTGTGTGTGCTCTTTTTAGCGAAAGTTCTTTTTCGTTGCTTTCATCGCCAATTCTAGCAGTGTGTCCTTCTACTAGAAAAAACTGATTTTTTACATTTTTTAGAACACTGCAAATTTCATCAAGCCGTTCGTTTTCCTCTGGAAGAAGTTCTGCACTATTAGCTTTAAACAAAAGATTTTGCATTGTTAGTTTAAGGCCTGCGTTTGTTTGCTCAACTAACAAATGTTCGTTAGTTTGTACAAGGCTTTGTACAGAATTTTCTAAAGATTCTGAATTGATTAAAATATTTGATGACTGTTCGTTAGTTGAATTTTCATTTTGTGAACGAACGATAGTTTGTAAAGATTCAAAAATCTCTTCAGAATTGTATGCTGGCGGATATTCTGTAAAAAGAGAAATTGTGCCTTTGAAAGAAATGCTTTCCCCTGAATCATAAAAAAAAGTTTCATCGACTAAATCTTGAATTAAAATAGAACGACCGTTAGTTTTGCTTACAATTATATTTGCATTATGAGTTCCGCTTGCGCTTTTTAAGCTGGAATCTCCGGTTGGATCAATATAATTTTTTCCGTAGCGACTTGCCCATTTTGCGCTCAAAATATAAACGTCTTCTTCGTTGTATTTGTCTTCGCGTAAAAATTTATATTCAATATAAATTGGCATTTTTGTAAAAACTCCGGAATTTTTTGGGTCAACACTACGTTCTGCATTTGCGTGCCACACATCTCCGATTTTTAAATTTTCTTTTGGATAAGATGGAAAACTTCTAAAACTTGGATAACCGTTGTCTTCAATCATTGTTAAAGTTCCGTCAGAAAAAATTTTAAATTTACTTTCGATGCTGTTATGAATTCCAGGTTTTACTTGATTTGAATTGAGTCTTGTTTCCTGCCAAACATAAAAGTCTCCTTCGTAAAATGTAAAATCCTTTTGAATTTTTGAAGGACTTATAAAAGAGCGAAGTTCACGACTTAATAAGCCAGTGTATTTGCCGTTGTCGTAGCGGCGTAAATCTGTGCGCTCTGTAAGAATATAATTTTTACCTGCGGAATATTCCAAGTGAATTTGTTCCTGATTTTGTGTAGGAAAATTTGAAAGAGGTCTTGCTTCCTGAGATGAAATTTTTAAAGCAAGAAAAGAAAGACAGAGTGTAAAAAATAAAATTTTCTTCATAAAAAAATTATAAGGGACTTTCTAAAAATTGCAATTTTTGACAGATGACTTTTGTGCTTGTGCAGATAAAAAAAATTTAACCTCGCTAGAATTAAAATTTTTGGAAAGAAAAAAAATCCTAGCCGTGATGGGAAGGGTGCGAAAGCATTCTTTTTTTTGTAAAAAAAAAGAACGGAGCGATAGCGGAGCCCTGGACAGCGCGCCGAAGTAAAAAAATTTGCTCCAAAAAAATTGAAATCAAGTGAATTTAAAATATCTTTTGGAACTGCAACAAATATTATATAATTTCGAATTATGAAACATAATATGCAGATTTTACAGGAACTTGCGGCAAAAAATGGTCCGCTTTGTGTTGGTTTGGATACTGATCCTTCGTATATTCCAGCTGAAATTCGTTCGAAATTTTCTTCTGACGCTCAGGCTGTTCTTGCTTTTAATAAGGCGCTGATTTCTCGTGTGGCTGCTGACAAAAGTGCTTGCTGTTTTAAGGTTCAGATTGCTTATTATGAGGCAATGGGTCTTGAAGGAATGAAAGTTTACAGCGAAACTTTAAAGACGGTAAAAGAAAGTTCTCTTGTTTGCATTTCTGATATTAAGCGTGGTGATATTGCTGCAACTGCCGGTGCTTATGCGCGCGCTCATTTTTCTGGCGATTTTGAAACTGATTTAGTTACGTTGAATCCGTATATGGGATTTGATACTTTAAAGCCTTTTTTGGAATATTCAGCTCCTGAACACGGCGCGAAAGGAGCATTTGTTCTTTTGTGTACTTCAAATCCTGGAATGACAGACATTGAGCATCAAAAACTTAGTGACGGTTCTTTGCTTTTGGAAAAAGTTGGCGATGAACTTTGCAGAATTGAAAGTGAATTTCAAAAAATTTATTCTGAGCAGACTTGTGCTCCTTTTGGTGCAGTTGTGGGCGCAACGCAGGAAAAAGATGCTGATTATTTGCGCGAAAAATACAAAAATATTTTCTTTTTGATTCCCGGTTACGGAGCGCAGGGTGGAGCGGTAAAAATTGCTGCAACTTTGCTGAAAAATGCTGGCGGAGTTGTAAATTCGAGTCGTGGAATTTTGTGCGCCTGGAAAAAAGATGATGAATGTATTTCTAAGGGCGAGACTGCTTTAACTTTGGAAGATATTGTTGCGGCAGCGGCAAGAAGTGCGATTGCTTCTAAAAATGATTTGCTTGCGGCGTATAAGAATTTGTAGGGGAAATTTTTTTGTTAAGAGATAGATTTTTTTTAACTGAAAATTTCACTGGTAACTTGCGGTCTTTTTGTTAAGAGAGAGGTTTTTTATTAACTGAAAATTCTATTGGTAACTTGCGCAGAATATGTGGGATTTTTGGATAAGAAAGTAATTTTTTTTCTTAAGCGAAAATTTCGTTGGTAACTTGCGGGCACTGTTACTGACAAAATATTTTGTTAAGAAAGGGATTTTTTTTCTTAACTGAAAATTTCACTGGTAACTGCCGCGCGTGTAATGTAGAAGATATTTTCTTAACAAACAAAATATAATATTCGTGAACAAAAGCTGCGGGATTTTTTTGTTAAGCGGTAGATTTTTTTCTTAACAAAAAATTCTATTAGTAACAGCCTCCAATCGGTGCTTAGCGGATTAATTGAAAATTCAAATTTTAACTTTGTATATAACTTTAAGAAGCAGGAGATTTTATGGATTTTGCTGAAATTGATGAAAAGGGAAGAGCAAAACTTTTTTGTGGAAAAGCGGATGTTGCTTGTTGTGAAAAAGTTAAGGGACAGAATAATGTTTATATTCTTGAAGTTCTTGCAGTTTTAGATGAACAGCAAATTTCTTCTAAGCCGGGTCAGTTTTATCTTGTAAAGAGCGAACATAGCAGTGTTCAGTTTGGCAGACCAATCAGTGTTTTTAAGTCTACAGAAGGAATTGTTCAAAACGGGAAAAAACTTGTAAAAATAAAATTTTTGATTCTTGAAAAAGGCGAGGGTACTAAGGAACTTTGCCATTTAAAGTTGAATGATAAGGTTGAACTGATAGGACCGCTTGGAAATAAATTCGAAGTTCCAGAAGAAGTTAGTTTGGAACCTTCAAAAAATCCTGAAATTTGTATTATTGGTGGCGGAATTGGAGTGGCGCCAGTTGTAAATTTTGCTTCAAATCTGCACCCTAAAATTTATGATTTTTATGCGAGTTTTAGAAGCGGAACTTATGGCATTGAAAATATTGCTCCTTCAAATTTGATTGTTACAACAGATGATGGAAGTTTTGGCATAAAGGGAATGTTAAGCGAAGCCTTTAATGCAAAAACTGTAAAAGAAAAAGCTTACAAAGTGATTTTTGCTTGCGGACCTACACCAATGCTTTCTTACGTAAAAAAAGTTGCGGAAGAAGCTGGAATTAAAGCATATTTGAGTCTTGAAAAGAAAATGCTTTGTGGTGTGGGAGCCTGTCTTGGATGCACAATCAGCACGAAGGAAGGAAATAAAAGAGTTTGCAAAGATGGTCCAATATTTGATTCTAAGATAATTGAATTTCCTGAGCAAACTACCGTTCGTTCTAAAACTACCGACTGTTCGGCAAATCAAATTCCTGATTTAAGTGTTGATATTGCAGGTGTTCATTTTGAAAATCCTGTGATTGCAGCTTCAGGAACCTTTGGCTATGGGCAGAACTACCGTTCGTTCTTTGATGTAAACAAGCTTGGCGGAATCTGTTCAAAAGGACTGACATTGCAGCCTAAGTCAGGAAATGAAGGCGAAAGAATAATTGAAGTTGCTTCTGGCGATATAAATTCAATTGGTTTGGAAAATCCAGGAGTTCCTCATTTTATTGAAAATGAACTGCCAGAAATGCTTAAGTTAAAGCCGGTTACAATAGCAAATCTTGCCGGAAGTGATATAGAAAGTTACGTAAAAGGTGCGGAACTTTTGGATAAAACTAACGTTCGTATGTTAGAACTGAATATAAGCTGCCCGAATGTAAAGGCTGGAGGAATGGCTTGGGGAACAAAAGCAGAGGCTGCATATGAATGTGTAACTGCCGTTCGTAAGGCAACAACAAAACCTTTGATTGTAAAATTGAGTCCAAATGCTCCTGACTTGATTGGGGTTGCAATGGCTTGTATTGAAGCTGGCGCAGATGCTTTAAGTTTGGTAAATACAATTCAAGCAACCGCAATCGATATAGAAAAAGGACGTCCTGTTTTTAAGAATGTTCACGCGGGACTTTGTGGACCTGCTATAAAACCAATCGCACTTAGAATGGTTTACGATGTTTGCAAAGCAATAAATTCTCTTCCAGAAGAAAAAAGAGTTCCTGTAATTGGGCTTGGCGGAATTTCAAAATGGCAGGATGCTGTAGAATTTATTATGGCCGGTGCAAGCGCAATTCAAGTGGGAACAGCAAGTTTTTCTAATCCAAATGCAATGATTGAAATTATTGAAGGACTTGAAAATTTTATGAAATCTCACGGATACAAAAATCTTGAGCAGATGCGTGGAATTGCTCAGGAAAATTAAAATTTTTATGGCAGTTCACTTATTTTTGAAATCATTCTAAAAAAATGAACTGCCAGATTTTTAGCGCTTTTTTAGTGACTATCTTTATCCATCAAATCAAATCTTAATGGAAGAATTTGATCCAGCGTGAAAATTTTATAATCATTTATATTTTTTGCCAGAATGATTTTAAAATCACTTTTACAGAATTCCGCCATAACCTGACGGCACATTCCGCACGGTGGACAGTAATCTTCAACTTTTGCATTTTTGCCGCCAACAATCGCAATCGCTTCAAATTCCTTGCATCCTTCACTGATGGCTTTAAAAAATGCTGTTCTTTCCGCACAGTTTGTAGGACTAAAAGAGGCATTTTCTATATTGCAGCCGTCATAAATTTTTCCATCTTTTGAAAGCAGTGCAGCGCCAACATGAAAGTTTGAATACGGAACGTAAGAATATCCAAGCATATCAAAAGCTTTTTTTATTAAAGATTTTATTGTTTTTTCTTCCATCATATTTTCCTCCAGTTTTTCTTTAGGAAGTCTATGATAAATCTAAAATATTGAATTTTAAAGATAAATTTTATTTCTTGTCAGAAACGGCAGAAATTTTCTTGGCAGAATCTTTTGCAGCAGACGATTCTTTTAGGTTGTAAATAAAATTAACGGCGGCCATTGCAATTATGATGGTGTAGCCTGCAATGCTTAAAAAATCGGGAACCATGCCAAAAATAAAAAATCCCAGTAGCGTAGAAAAAATTATCTGCGAATAATCGTAAATTGAAATTTTAGAAGCCGGTGCGTAAAAATATGCCGCAGTAATAGAAAACTGTCCACCGGCTGCACATAATCCCGCCATTATCAGAAAAATCCACTGCTGAACGCTCATCGGATTAAAATTAAAAATCATATAAGGCAAGCAGAGCAACATTGAAAATCCTGAAAAAAACAGCACTACAATTTTTCCACGGCAGCCCATAAGTCCTAGTTTTCGCACGCAACTGTACGCAAAGCCCGCTCCTATTCCGCTTACAAATCCTGCAAGACTTGGAACTGTCTGACTAAAATTAAATCCTGGTTTTACTACGAGCATTGCTCCTAAAAACGCAATGATTATTGCCGCAAGTGGAAGTGGTTTTATTTTTTCTTTTATCAAAAAGTAACTGAAAAGAATGGAAAAAAACGGTGACATTTTGTTTAAAATTGAAGCATCAGAAAGTACCAAATGGTCAACGGCATAAAAATTTCCGAAAATTCCCACAGACCCTGCAACAGAGCGTAAAATCAAAAAAAGCAGTGCACCCTTTGGAATAAAAAGCGCAGACTTTCCGTTTTTTCTGTAATCAAAAAAAATGCCGCCAAGTGCAATTAAAAACGCCACCGCATTTCTAAAAAAGCATTTCTGAACAAAAAAAATATCGCCGCTAAGCCTAACAAACGCTGCCATCAGTGCAAAAAAAAGCGCCGAAAGAATTATAAAAAGAATTCCCTTTCCCGTATCCGAAATTTTATTCATAAAAATGAGTTTACGAAAAAAAACAAAATTAATAAATATTTTTTATACGGGCGTTTCCCCGCTTCGAAACGAATCGGGGTCGGGCTTTCCACGGCTCCGGCCTTCGCCTTCGAACAAACGCAAGCGTTTGTTTTCGCTTCGCTCACCGTTACAATCCCTAACGTATAGATTTTTTTGTTAAGAAGGGAATTTTTTATTAAAGCGGGAATTTTATCAGTAACAGCCGTAAGGTTGCGGCAAATTCGCTCCAAAATATTCAGCTGGTTAAAGGAAATTGCAAAAAACTTAACATTTGAACATTGTGTGCTTTTGGGATAAAATTACCCAACTTTTTACTTTGAAGAGGTTTTTTATGCTGTTTTCGCCTATTGAAATTGAAGAAACTGTTAATATGTTTATGCGGCAGAAGCTTGATATCCGCTGCGTTACAATGGGAATCAATTTGCTTGACTGTGCAGATAGTGATGCAAAAC
>CAZXCR010000037.1:0-5203 GCA_964639315.1 uncultured Treponema sp.
ACTCGAAGAAAGGCTGACTCTTATTGTAGAGCCAATTTTTTCATTTAAAAGATGAGTAAACGCCATTGTTGACTTTACAACTCCGGAAATCAGCGGACCTGCCTCAGTAACGCCAATATGCAGCGGAACCTCGCTTATTTTAGCAAAAAATTCATTTGCATCAATTGTTTCCCTTACAGAAGACGCCTTCATACTTACAAGATAATTTTTAAAATTCAGTTCTTCAAAAATTTCGCATTCTCTTAAAGCAGCCTGAGCAAGAGCTTGTGCGCGGGTTATTTTACCAGAAAAAACACTTTCTTCTAAATCTTTTGGCAAGCTGCCTGAATTAACCCCGATTCTAATTGCAACATTTTTCTCTTTGCACGCATTTACAACGGTTTCAACTCTTTCCCGGCTTCCTATGTTTCCCGGATTTATTCTGATTGCACTAACATTTCCTTTTAAACATTCAAGGGCAAGTCTGTAGTCAAAATGAATGTCGGCCACAAGAGGAACGTCCGTATGATTTGCTATTACACAGAGAGCCTTGGCACTTTCAAAATCTGGCACTGCAAAGCGGATTATATCGCAGCCAAGCGACTTTAGATTATTTATTTGCTTTAAAATTGAATTAAGCTTTTCACTGCCTTCAAACACATCTGTGATTTTATCTTTCCACATGGTTTGTATTGTTATGGGATTGTCGCCTCCAAGAGAAATTTTTCTTACTCCGTTATATCCGCCAATCACAACTGTTCTGCTTTTTTTATACATAAGACTTCTCCGCATAAAAATACGATTTTTACAAAAAAAATTGCAGTCAGTGCATAAAAGGAATGAACCAACTGCAATTGAAAAAAAATAAAATTATTGCAACGCTAAAAAACTTTTAGAAAATCAGCTTTGCATAAAAAATTTAAGCAATCATTCCGAATACCATTGTAAACAAGGCAACAGTTTCACAAAGACCTACAACCATAATGTAGTTTGTAAAACCTTTTCCTGTTTCACCTAAAGCATCAGAACCAGCAGCACCTGCCTGTCCCTGTGCAACTGCTGACATACACATTGCAAGACCTGCGGCAATTCCTAATCCAAGTGCAAAAAGAGGATCCATAATTCCTGCAGCAACTTTAGACTTGATTGAATTCATCAAAAGAAATCCGTAAATTGTCTGTGTAAGAGGAGCACCTGCAAAAACTACAAGAAGAAATGGAGCTGGTTTATTATTCAAATAACAACGCTTCCATGCACCAATTGCTCCCTGTCCTGCAATTCCAATACCAATAGCGCTACCCATAGCAGCAATACCCATAACCAAACCGGCACCAATCATTCCCCAGTTCATACATTTCTCCTTATGGCATAAGCCAAAATAAATACAAATCAAAAATTCTGATTTTTAATATTCTGACATTTACAAATGAATCTCAGTCAAAAAAAATCATTTACAGAAATTTTTAATCAACGAAAAAAAATTCCTGCTTATATAAAGCTGCACAGAAAAAACTGCACATCTTCTATAAAACTATTTTTTCTCTGCCTCTTTAAAAGGCTTATACTTTGTTCCGCTCCAGGCCATTCCAAGATGCTGAGAAAATTCAAGCGTATTCAAACGAACGCCGTGAACAACAACTGAAAGCAGATTCAAAATGTTATTTAATCCGTGTCCAAAAAGAACAAGAATTACTCCAAAAATAAACAGAAAAAGTTTCCCAAGCATTGGTCCCGCCATTGCATTTACAGTACTGCTGATTGCTCCACCGGCAAGTGCAACAGCCCATAGACGAATGTAAGAAACAATATCCGAAAATACGTTCACAACTCCCAAAAGCACAGAAATTATATTCTTACAGCTTTCAAGAACTGATTTTCCTACGCTACCATCATAATTTGAAAAAACAAAATTAAGGGCAAATCCTATTCCTAATGCACCCAAAGCAACAAACTGCACTGGAACTACATTAAAAATATAGAGTGATTCAGATGTAAGTGAAAGCAAAGGATATTTTACGCTGTCAACAACAAGACTCATTACAACATAAAACATTCCCCACAATTCAATCAGCGCGCCCAAGTCACCCAAGCATTTTAGGGACTTACTGTCTTTTACAAAACACTTAATGTGCGCAATACTCAACTGAATCAAAGCGAGTACAAAACAGAAAATTTTCTGATTTGTGTTTGCTAAATCTTCGCCCACCTTTGCTTTTGATATTGGAGCAAATGAAATATTAACCATCCACTCAGGAAGTTTTTCAGCATCAATTCCAAACCAAGAACACGTAAGCGCACCGTAAGCGGTAGTACAAAGTCCCAGAATCAGCATTAAACCAAAAACCGGCTGCACTTTCTTTTTAGAAAAAGCACTTTTCAGAATAAAGAATAAAGCTAAAACTGTAATAATTGCACCGTAACCGCCATCGCCAAAAATCATTCCAAAGAATATGCTAAAGAACAAAAGGAACCAGCCCGAAATATCAAATTCATTATATCCCGGAGTTACGTCCAAAAAGTCTGTAAGCGGATAAATAAGACTTACAAGCTTGTTGTTCTTTAGTTTTGTAGGAACTGCAAAATCCTCTTCATCAGCATCTTCTGCTGCAAAAGCCCACTGATTCTGCACACAGCAATTCTTAAATGAATCGTAAGAATCAACTGGAACATAGCCAGAAATCCA
This sequence comes from uncultured Treponema sp., assembly GCA_964639315.1. Lineage (GTDB taxonomy): Bacteria > Spirochaetota > Spirochaetia > Treponematales > Treponemataceae > Treponema_D. Next base: position 2,663 of record CAZXCR010000037.1, read on the forward strand.
CGCCAACTTTACAGAATTGTCATTTTCAAGAGCTTCTTCATGCTCCATTCCGCTGTAGACATTTTCGAATTCAATATCAGATACAAGCACGTTTTTATATTTTTTGATTGTATCAAGATATTTTTTACTGCGCGCAATTTCAGCATCAATTTCTGCAATTTCCTTTCTGTACGATTCAATTTCTTCCTTAAGTTTTAAGGTTGACTTGTTTGGAAGAGGAACAGAATACGCCTCTGCAGGAAAATCCGCCGGACGCTCCGTAAGTTCCGTTTCTGTAACAAGAATAAATCTTACAGTTTTATTCAAAGTATTTACAAGAATTGTTTTTGAGTCACTGCCGATTAGCGAATACTTATCGAACGGAATTTCGTACAAGTACGCAAAAATTCCTTTTTCCTTCAAAAACTGAAAATCCTCAAGCGAAACTTCGCCCCACTTTTCAAAGCGCGAAAGTTCCTGAATATTCTGATTGATTGAATCAAAAAGCGACTTCTTTTTATCAGAAAATTCAACTACTTGTTTTGCCTTAACAAAAGCCTCTTCATTCGAAAGTGGAATCTGCTTTAATTCATCTTTTTTAGAAGTTTTTACTTCGCTTAAAATCGAAACTGCCTTGTCGAGTTCAGTATAAGCTTCTTTAAAAGAAGCAAGTTTTGCTCCCTGACCTTCGATTGCTTCAAGGTGAACCAGCCCCATTTTTCTTAAAGACTTTAAAGACTCTCTTCGCTCTGAATCCAGCACAACAAGGGAAACTTTTTTCATCTTAACGATTGCCATTATTTGCCTCCCTTTTTAGCGCTTACTGATTTTTTTGCAGATTCAGTAACTTTTTCATCTTTATTTTCTTCTGAAGATTTTGCAGCAACTTGAAGTTTTTTCTTTGAAATTTTAGAGCGAACTACGGCACTAACCTGTTCATCCCCCAAGAAAATTCCAATCCGCTTTATATTTGCCTTAGTTTCAGGAATTTTTACTTTCTCAAAAAGATTTACCCTCTGAGAAGTAGTTTTTAATTCCTGCGACAAAAGCCTTACCTGCTCATCAAGAACTTCCGCCTGCAAGTCAAGTTCCAAAGCCTTTTCCATTCGATCCGCAGCCATATCAATCCACAAAGGAGTTGAATAAAGATCGTAGTCTCCGCGTCCAAAATCAGCTCCTTCGTAAACTGGAATTTTTACTCCGGCAATATTTCCCCAGCCTTTTTTAATATTTTTTACGGTTACCATTTCTGGTTTAAAGGCATCTTTTTCGCCAAAGACAGAAATCCATTTTTCAAAATCTTCTTCGAGCAACTTTTTTTGGGAACGCACAGACTTTGCTTTTTCATCAATAGTGCGGATTTCTGACTGCAACTGCTGCTTCTTGAGCGTAAGAGTCGGCAAATAGCGCTGATACATTTTAAGCGCATCTTTTTGAGCCTTCTGCTCATTTTTTGTCAGCTTTAATTTTGCCATTCAAAATCCTCTTATAATTAAGCCAATTTTTTAGGCCAAAACTGTTCAACCAATTCTGATTTTAAACCAGTTTCCTGCTTTTCAAAGCACGATGCAAGAATTTTCCAGCCATTATCCAAAGCTTCTTCAAGCGGAATATTTACAGACAAATCCATCATCTGAGCTTCAAACATTTCGCCATATTTCAGCAATTTTTCGTCCCAGGCACTCATATTGAATCCCATTGATTTTTTTTCAAGAGTATCCTTGTACTGAGCATAAAGACGAATCATTGCATCCATCAGCGAGCGGTGATCTTTTCTTGTTTTTGAATTAACCTGCTGTTTTAAGCGCGACAAAGATCCAAATGGTTCAATTCTTCCGCCCTTAAGATAATACTGACCTTCAGTAATGTATCCTGTGTTATCTGGAACTGGGTGAGTAACATCATCACCAGGCATTGTTGTAACTGCAAGAATTGTGATTGAACCCTGATCTGCAAAGTCAACTGCCTTTTCATAGCGACTTGCAAGCTGAGAATACAAATCTCCTGGATAACCGCGGTTTGAAGGAACCTGTTCCTGTGTAATTGCAATTTCTTTCATTGAATCTGCAAAGTTTGTCATATCAGTAAGCAGAACAAGAACATCTTTTCCCTGAAGTGCAAACTGTTCAGCAACTGCAAGTGAAAGGTCTGGAATTTTCTGACATTCTACAGTTGGGTCAGCAGAAGTATGAATGAACATAACAGTACGACTTAAAGCCCCGCCTTCTTCAAGAGTATTCTTAAAGAAAAGATAGTCATCGTATTTTAATCCCATTCCGCCAAGAACAATAACATCTGCCTGTGCCTGCATAGCAATTCGTGCAAGAAGTTGATTGTAAGGTTCGCCGGAAATTGAGAAAATTGGAATTTTCTGACTTACAACCAATGTGTTAAACACATCAATCATTGGAATATTTGTACGCATCATTCTGTTTGGAGTAATACGTTTTGAAGGATTTACAGAAGGTCCGCCAATTTCTACAAGATTATCAGCCAAAGCAGGACCGTGATCCCTAGGTTCAGCAGAGCCGTTGAAAATACGACCAAGCAAATTCTCGCTGA
>CAZXCR010000037.1:5213-9685 GCA_964639315.1 uncultured Treponema sp.
AGCAACACCACGTCCACCTGCAAAAACCTGCAAAGAAACTAAATCACCGTCAATTTTGTTTACTTCAGCAAGTGACTTTCCAAAGCGAGTTGTAATTTCAGCAAGTTCGTTGAGTTTTACGCCCTTTGCACGAACTGTAATAACGCTTCCGTTTATGCTTTCAATTTTGCTATATACTTTATTCATTACTCACCGTCCTTAAGAAGTGCCTTTACTTCATCGCTGAGTTTTGCACCTTTAGACTTCAAGGTTTCATCAATAGTTTTTTCAGCTTTCTTGAATTCGGCGCTATTGAATTCCTTGTAATTCATATCAATAAAATTCTGACGCAATGCACTAAAGAAATTTCTAGCGTCATCTTTTTCAGAAATATCAAATGAAGAACCAAGGATTCCTATAATTTTTTTGAAGATATATTTCTGTCTTTCAATAGAAGAAGCACCTTCAACTTCGTCAAAACTATCCTGCTGCATATAAACTGCATCAAGAAATTCAGCCTTTAAGTAAGTTAAAAAGTCTTCTATGCTAGTTCCTTCTTCACCAACAACCTTCATCATGCTGTTGACTTCCTGACCACGACGATACAAATCACGTGCATATTCAACATAAGAACTGTTTATAACTGACTTATATTTTGACCAAGAATCAAGCGGATCAATTGAAGGATAGCGACGTGCATCAGAACGCTCACGCGAAAGTCCGTGGAACGCACCTACAACTTTAAGAGTTGCCTGAGTTACAGGTTCTTCAAAGTTACCGCCGGCCGGAGAAACTGTACCGCCAATTGTTACAGAACCAACTTCTCCACTTCTTAGCTTTACAATTCCAGCACGTTCATAGAAAGATGCAATTGTTGATTCAAGATATGCTGGGAAAGCCTCTTCTCCAGGAATCTCTTCCAAACGTCCAGACATTTCGCGCATTGCCTGAGCCCAGCGGGAAGTAGAATCAGCAAGCAAAAGAACATGTAAGCCCATCTGCCGGTAATATTCAGCCAAGGTTACGCCTGTATAAACAGAAGCTTCGCGCGAAGCAACTGGCATTGATGATGTATTACAGATGATAATTGTACGCTCCATAAGAGAACGTCCGGTACGCGGGTCTTTTAATTCAGGGAATTCAGTAAGGGTTTCTACAACTTCACCAGCACGTTCACCACAAGCTGCAATAATTACAATGTCAACATCAGCATTTCTTGAAGTTGTGTGCTGCAAAACTGTTTTTCCTGCACCAAACGGTCCTGGAATACAGTAAGTTCCGCCCTTTGCAACAGGGAAGAAAGTATCAATAAGACGGATTTTTGTAACCATTGGATCTTTTGGCATCATACGCTCCGCATAACAGTTTACGGCGCGTTTTACAGGCCATTTAAAACTCATGCAAATATCGTGTTTTTTGCCTTTTTCATCTTTTAGAGTAGCAATAGTGTCGTGGATTTTATATTTTCCGGCTTTCTGAATTTTTTCAACTGTATAAGTTCCTAAAAATCCGTAAGGAACCTGAATTTTATGAGTAAAAGGTCCTTCTGGCACAGTTCCAACGCAATCGCCTGCCTGAACTAAATCGCCGTCTTTTGCAGTAGGTGTAAATTCCCATTCTTTTTTTTCATCAAGTGCTGGAAGATAAACTCCGCGCTCAAGAAAGTATCCTGAATGTTCAGCAAGAAGCGGAAGTGGATTTTGTAAACCGTCATAAACCTGACCTAAAAGACCAGGTCCAACTTCTACACTCAACAATTCATCAGTAAATTCAACAGTACAGTCCGTTGAAACACCCTTTGTCATTTCGTAAATCTGCATTTGTGCAGTGTTTCCACGAATGCGGATTACTTCTCCTTTAAGTTTTTTGCCGTCAACATTAACATAGCCAACTTCGTTAAGAGAAACCTTGCCGTCAAATTCAACGGAAACCATATTTCCGTTTACAGCAACAACTTTGCCCTTTGTATCAGTCATTTCTTTTCTCCAAGAATCTCTTCATAAATTTTATGATAAGAAGCCAAACCTTCATCACGGTTAAATTTTTTCATCCGCTCAGTTAGCATAAGCCTTAATCCGTAATTATAAACTGCATCCACAGAAAATTGATCAAGCGGCGCAATTTTATCAAGAACACTAAGCCGGTACTGATTAAGAAACTGTTCTGCACTAAGTGGACTGTCCATTCCCGCGGCTGTTCTGGCAGTTTGAATCACATCACCGTCAGATACAACAGAAATATCTTTTAAATCTTTTTTCATCTTAAGTGCGCGGATTTGAGCCAGAGCAAAACGAAGATTTCTCTCATTTTTGTACCATGCATCCAGGAATACAGAACCAGTGCTCTGTTCAGAGCGCGACGGCTCCAAAGAAAGATTTTTTATATTTTCACAGTCTTTTTCAGACATAAATCTCAGGCACAAATCCTTAAAATATTCCACGGAAATAGGAAGTTTTGAGAAATTATCATCGTTAACAGAAAATGCAGGAAGCTGGGCAACCAGATAATAGAGATGTTCCACTATTTTTTACCCTTTTTTGCAGGTGCCTTTTCTGCAGTTTTTGATACAGATTTTGTTTTTGCAGTAGATTTTTCTGCGTCTGAACTTGATTTTGTGGCAGTCTTTTTAGCAGAAACTTTTTGTACCTTTTCTACAAGTTTTTCTTCTTTTACTTCAGACTTTGAGTCAGTTTTTTCTGAATCTGAAATAGAAAGTGCTGCCTTTTTCATAATTTCAGTTACTTTTGGATTCAAATATGCACTGAACAAAGAAGCAACTTCTTCCGCACTAAAATCGTAGAAAACGCTGCCGTCTTTTGCACCAATTCTAAATCCGGAAGTAACGCTTGAATCACCTTTTATCAAAAGTCCCTTAGAAATCTGAGACTTAAGTGCGGTTTTAAAACTTGCTTCCAAAGCTTTTAAATCTTTTGGATTAAGAAGCACAGACAAATCTTCAGAGTCTGTATTTGCTGCCCACGCCTTTACGGTTTCAGGAATCAACTTTTTTAGAAGATCCTTATCGTAAGCCTTTTCTGTTTCTGAACTGATAATTGCAGAAAGTTCTTTGTTGATTCCATCACGAAATGAAATAATGAGATTGCGTCCTGCCTGAGCAACAGCATCTTCACTTGCTTTTTCCATACGTTCTGTTTCAACTTTTGCTGACTTAATGATATTGTCTGCCTTTGCTTCTGCTTCACTGATTATTAAAGTTGCTTTTTTCTGAGCATCTTCAATAATTTTCTGAGCATTAAGTTCTGCGCTGGCAACACCGTCTTTTTTGATCTTATCGATCAATTCTTGTAACTGGACGTCCATTATAACCTCTCTCTAGTCAAATATATACAAAATAATTTTTAATAGGCTAGTAAAAAACTAGAAATCAAATTTATAAACTGTAACTGCATGATAAGGTCTTTCAGGACCAAAAATGCAACTAGGAAATTCACTGTGATTTGGAGCATCTGGATAAAATTCTGTTTCAAGACAAACTGCATCGTGCTTGTGATGCTTAAATCCATTTTTTCCAACAATGCCTTCGATGAAATTTCCTGTGTAAATCTGGCAGGCAGGAAGATTTGTAGAAACTATCATTTTTCTTCCGCTAGACGGATCCGTTAATTCAGCAAATTTATTTACGGAGTTTGTATCAGAAAATTTATCAATACAATAAGCGTGATCGTAACCTGCTCCAGTTTGAGCAATGTCCTTTCCAATCAGTTTTGCAGTTCTAAAATCAAAGGCTGAATTTTCGTTTACATCAGCAAGATTTCCTGTTGGAATAAGTTTATCGTTAACTTCTACATATTTTGTGCAGTCAAGCTGAAGCTGATGATCTTCTATAGTGCCGCCATCGTAGCCTTTTAAATTAAAATAAGCGTGATTTGTAAGATTGATTGGAGTATTTTTAGAAGCAATTCCCTTGTAATCAAGAGTAAGTTCGTTATTTTCGTTAAGAGTGTAAGTTACAGTAAAATCAACTGCGCCAGGAAAATGCTGTTCCCCATCATAACTATGACGAGTAAATCTGATTCCTTCTCCGTCAGCAGTTTTTACTTTTTGAGCATTCCAAAGTTTTTTCTCGTAGCGATCAAATCCGCCGTGAAGAAAATTTTCGCCATTGTCATTTTTATCAAGAAGATAAGTTTTTCCATCAAGTGAAAATTTTGCTCCACCGATTCTGTTTGCAAATCTACCAACAACAGGACCAAAATCACAGTCGCTTTGAGCATAGCCTTCAAGGGTTGAACAGCCAAGTAAAATGTCAACAAGGCGACCATCTTTTGAAGGAAGTTTTATACTTGTTAAGTGACAACCAAAATCAGTGCAAGAAAAAGACATATTTTTATTAGAAACAATAAAAAGTTTAGCCTCGCTACCGTCATACAAAGTGCCAAAATTCTTTGAAATAATCTTAATATTACTCATAATGATAGAATTATAGCATATTTTTTTTTACTTTCAAGTAAAGTGTTTTAGCCGAAAAATGA
>CAZXCR010000038.1:0-3439 GCA_964639315.1 uncultured Treponema sp.
TAAATATGGCAGAAGAAGTTGCTAACTTTCAGGCAGCTAATTCAATAAAAATTCCAGAACCAAAGAAAGACCTTATCAAAATTGAACCATTCGGATTTTTTGCATTTACATTTGCAGTTATGCTTGGCTGTTTGATTGGAACTATAAAAATTCCTGGAATCAACTTTTCACTTGGAAATTCCGGTGGATGTCTTATTGGCGGACTCATTGTAGGACACTTTGCCCACATTGGAAAAATTGACTGCAGAATCAGCAAAGAAACCTTAAATTTTATGCGCGAACTTGGACTTGTTCTCTTCTTGATTGGAGCAGGCGTTCCTGGTGGTGTAAACTTTATCGATGAATTTAAGTGGACCTACTTCTTGTACGGCGCTATAATGACAACTCTTCCTATGATTGTAGGATTCATTCTTGCAAAGTATGTATTCAAGTTGAGCCTCTTAAACAACCTTGGTTCAATAACAGGCGGTATGACATCAACTCCAGCACTTGGAACTCTTATTTCAACTGCCGGTACTGATGAAGTTTCTGCAGCATACGCAGCAACATATCCATTTGCACTTGTTTCAGTTGTACTTGCGGCAAAAATCATAGTTATGATTTTCTAAATCCTTACTGAACTTATTTCTAAACAAAAAAAAGTCTTGCAAATCGACTTCAACAGAAGTTTTAATGCAAGACTTTTTTATTTATTTTGCAACAATGCAGACAAAAATGTTTTTCTAACGTGTAAAAAAACTAAAAACTCATACCGAATTTTTTTAGTAAATTTGCTTTTAAATTTTTTAAGTCCTCGTCACTAAGCCCAAGATTTTCAGCATTTCCAATATCTTTCATTGAATTTTCATAATCGCCAGTGTAAAACAAAGAAAGCGCACGCCTGTAATAAACGTGACTTTGAAACGCATCTAATTCAAGAGATTTATTGTAACAAGAAATAGCTTTTTTATGCTCACCCAAAACAGAATAAACAATTCCCAGGTAATAATATGCCTTAAAAGCTTTTGAATCCAAATTTATGCACTCATTAAAATCTTTTATAGCAGCCTCATAATTATTGCTTGCAAAATTTGCCATTCCACGATGTTTATAAATCACAGAGGCAACAGTTTTGCTGATTTTGTCTTTTTGATTTAAGATTTTTGTATAAATTTCAATTGCATTTTTAAAATTTTCAGAATTATGCTCATGAAGTGCCTTTAACACAAGGTCATCAATACTTTCGCCATTTTCCGAAGATGAAGCCTCATATAAATTCTGACTTTCTTTTTCAGAAGGAAACAATGCCTTATCATTTTCAGTTAACTGATCAGCTTTTTCGTAAAAAGTATTACGCCTAGTGCCAAGTTCCTGCTGCAGTCTATTCTGATAATCGCGGATTTCCTGAAAAATCATATCAGCAAGGCAAAGACTTGCATTTATTGAAGCAAGTTTTCTGCGCAACGGCTTATCAAACGGATTAAATTCAGATTTGTAAATAAGTTCATGTTCTACTTCGGCCCAGGCATCCTGCAAAATAGTTCTTATTTGAATTTCGCAAACTAAATCTTCAGGAATTTCAAGGGAATTATCCTTAGGAAAGCAGTTTTCTGGAATTTTTATCAAAACATGAACAGACTCATATCCAAATTCCCTAAAAGACTGCTCTGCCCCCTTTATTTCAACTTCAACAACATCAAAGTTCTTTTCAATTATTTTTTGAACCGTTTGCAAGTCTTCCAAAAAAGGACAAATAACCCTAATTCCAATCATATCTGTAAGGCAAATTAGTTTTTTACTGTGAATTGCCAGTTCAGGTTTATTGCGGAGAATTTTTTTGTAATAAGACGGAAATGATTTTATGCGTGCTTTGTAAGTTGGTGCTGAAATAAGTTTTATACAGTTTTTAAGTTTAGTCTCAACATTTTCAAGTATAGAATTAAACAGATTCTGATATTTATTATAATTTTCCTCAATTATGTGTTTATTTGGAGTAAGTTCACTTTGTTCCATAAAAAATCCAATCTAAGCCAAGTGTCATTTTTTTTGTGAATAAAAAAGCCACCCGTCAAAAAACGAGTGGCTAATAACAAAATCAAACTAGTTTATTTTGCCTGATCAGTAACCTGTGCGTTTGAATCAGAATTTGCGTTAAGAGAACTTGTAAATTCTTCTTCAGTAGCCATTCTTTCTTTTTCAATGTAGCGGTTAACCTGTTTGTTTCCAAAGCGAGCCATTTCACCATTCTGGCGATCACGTTCTTTCTTTGTAATGATTCCCCAAACATCTTCATCATCGATATCACGATCGCTTGAAAGAACTGCAAGGTCATAAATAATCTTTACATCTTTGAAGTAAGCAATGAAGTTGTCTCCATCGTGCATTGCATCTCTTACAACCTGGAATCCTGCAAATTTTACAAATGGAGTTCCACGTGGATAAATAGGATAGATTCTAATTTCACGTGTTCTTACATCTGTAATGTAATCTGGGTTTGACCATTCCAAAGTCTTCCAACCATCAAAATACAATGTACCCATAAGATAGCGACGTTCAACATTGTCATTATCTTTAAGAAGAACATAAAGCTGGTGTGGGAAATTCATACCCATTGTTGTTACAGAAATCTTTTTCAATGTTCCAACATTCTTTACAAGACCATATCCATCTTCAAAAAGATACTTACCTTTCTGCTCGTCAGTTGGAGCCTGGCGTACACCATTTTCGTCTGCATCAGCAAGAGGTTCATAAGCCTGAATTTCAAATGGAGGAACGATTTTTGCATTTGAGTTATTTGCCCATGTAGGGAAAAGAACACGAACACCCATTACATTAGAACCAGCGAATGGAACATCAGCAGACTCTTTTACAGGAGCAGCAAGCACTTTTGACAATGCAACAGCTTCTGAAGTCTTAGAAGATGAGTTAAGACGAACTTCCCATTCTGGCAATGCCAAAGATGTTTTCATAAGCGACTTCTGATCATCGGTGAATGTAGCACCTGCAGCAACAGAATAATCCATAACAGTTCTGCTGTTTTGTGTTGGATTGCCGTTTTCATCAGCAATTATATCAGCGTTAAGTTGGGTAAAATCAATAAGCACTGACTCTTTTGCAAATGCAAATGAACCAGCTAAAAGAACAGCAGCAACGAAAACTAAAGATCTCTTCATACGAAGCTCCTTTTTAATAAAACACTATGATGTAGCCTTGTACTAATAAGTATCTATTAAGAATAAATTTTTGTCAACTTATTTTGATTTCGGAATGCAGATTTTCCCTTTTGAAGTAGTTAGCAAAACGGAAAAAGTCAGTACGAAATTTTTTTAGATGACAAAAACTAAAAGCAAATTCTAAGACTTGCTTTCATCATCATAAATACTTACACCACCAAGAAATACATTAACTTTATCAATATTTGTGAAATATATTTCATAGCGACCATATAAATTATTAACTT
>CAZXCR010000038.1:3449-9660 GCA_964639315.1 uncultured Treponema sp.
TCAAAACCTTACCTTCAACAAAACAAAATTCAAGTACTGTTGAAGGATTAAAAAGGTACTTGTAATTGTTTGTCATGGGACCAAGCAGCAAATCACTAACAAAATAATTGATTCTTTCATCAATACTTTCTTTTGAAGAGTCGCCCTGCTTACGACGCGCTTCGCAGTAAATTTTTTCGGTATCGAAGGAATTAAAATAGTAAACATAGCGCGACTGCGGTTTTCTTACACAATACATCACTACGGAAAAAATCAGTGAACTTAAAAAAACTCCGATTGAAATATCTGCAATAATTTTTTGTTTTCTGTTCATTTTATTTTTCCTGAATTTGTAAGAGATTCCGTCAGCAAGTTTGATTTTTTTTAATCTGAAATAAAAAACTGCCTGTTAAAAACTGCAATTTTTGTCAAATTCAGTAAAAAAATTCATTATTTTACGCCTGTAAATCCTCTTGAACGCTCAAAATGCGTTATAAACGCTTCGAGTCCATTATATATTCCGAAAGATATTTTCTGCAAGTACTTATCATCTGCAAGAAGTGCCCCCTCTTTTGGATTTGTAAGAAATCCTGTTTCAATGAGAACACTTGGCATATTGGCATTTCTAACTACAAACCATTCTTCTGCTTTAATTCCGCGGGAAGAACTTTGAGTTCCAACCTGTGCCGCAATACCGTCCATAATAAATTTTGCTATCAAAATTGATTCTGTTGTGTATTCCTCCTCCATCATACTGTTTAAAATTGGCAAAAGAGACTTATCTTCAGTTCCGTCAGCTTTTAAAACCTGCCTTCTGTAGCCCGGTGACAAATACCAGACTTCGTATCCGGAAGCTTTTTCATCAAGACTGGCGTTTACGTGAATTGAAACATAAAGAATTGCCTCGTTTTCCTTAAGTTTTACTGAATTTGCAATTTCCGTGCGCTGCTGTAGAGAAATAAAAGTGTCAGTTTTTCGCGTCATAAGAATTTGCTTGCTGGGATTTGACTTTTTTAAATAGTCATAAAGTTTTAGTCCCACTTTTAAATTTATGTCTTTTTCAACAACATTCACTTTTTTTCCGTTTATTGTGTGAACGTGATTTGCACCTGGATCTTTTCCGCCGTGACCTGGATCAATTAAAATTGCCCCGATTTTGTACGGATTCATATCATTTTCGGTTTTAAAGAAATTTTCTACGCTTGCAAAAAATTCGCTGGTTGCAACAAGAGTGCCATCTTTGAAAAATGGAGAGGAGATGTTAACAAGATTTTTATAGTCCTGCAGATAAAAAGAATTTCCTGCTGAAAACGATATTTGATGCCCGTTTTTTTCAAGAAGCCCAGACTCGGAAAACGGATCGTAGTAAAAAATCATTCCGTCTTTGTTTGCTTCAGAAACTAAATCAATTATTTTTGAAGTTTGTGCTTGAGTTTTTTCTTGTGAAAAAGCTGAAAGTGAAAGAGAGAATATTATAAATGCTAAAAAAATTTTCTTTGCGCTTTTCATTTTTTTTGTTTCCGCATAAATCCTTTTTTGCCTACAGAAATGCAGTCGCTAAAATAAAGCATTCCCTGAATTCCACCTCTAAACATTGCACGGCAAAGTTCAACAGCGTCGAGTTCTGGGTGGTCTGGTGAAATTTTGTCGAAAAGTTCGAAAGTTTTAAATATGCTTCGGTGATTAAAATCTTTTCTTTCAAAGATTAAATCGTTCTTGTTAAGCACATTCCAGTCTTCTGCGTAATCAAGCAAGGTTTTTGCAGCACTTGAATCTTTTTTAATTTTTCTGATTTCAACTGCCATTCCCATAATGAGTGCTTGCTCTTCTTCTGAAAAATCAAAGGCTGAATATGGAAATCCATCTTCGGAGGAAAGACTTTTTGCTTCAAGGAAATTTTGGGTTTGAGGATTATTTGCCCTAAGCCGAATAACAATTTCTGAAATTGCATTTTGTGCGCTTTGAACCGCAAGAGAATTTTCTGTTGAAAGAGAAATTGCATTTGCGCATTTTTCAACATTGTTTCTTGGGAATCTGACTTCATCACCTTTTTTTACCCGCATAAAAATATCTTTTATAAGAGGAACATTTCGCGCCTCTTCTACTCCGTAAATTTTGTAAACGGTTCCAGGAATTGAAACCAAGGCACGTTCGGCACTAGTTTTTGAACTTTTTACTTCATAAATTTTGTAAAAATCATTTTGTATATTAAGTTCAAGGCGATTTTTTTCAAGTTCATCTGGATTTTTTCCAAGAGCGATTTTTAAGGCTTCCTTTGTTAAATTTAAATTTGATGAATACGGGAAAGTCCAGCCAGACATATAGCCGCCAGAAAGACGAGCTGCAATTTCGCCAACCATTGGTCCTTTTTTGGTATATTTTATATCAGCTTTTGCAGCGCCACTTGTAAGACCCAGAGAATGAACTGCATTTGCAAAAGTATTTATGAGTTCATTTTTAATATTTTCGCTACAAACACTCGGCATTGTGTGACCAAGTTCAATAAAATACGGTGGAAAAAATATGTGACGGTCAGCAAAACCTGTAACGGTAAAAGTTCCGTTGTAAACAAGGGCATCAATTGAAAACTCAGGGCCTGCCATATAATCTTCGAGGATTGCGCGCGAAGATCTTGAGTTTCTAACGGCATCTTCTGTGGCAAGCAAAAATTCGCTTTTATTGCGGATAAGCCGGCAACCACGCGCGCCCATATTGTCAGCAGGCTTTATGACCTTAGGAAATTCAATCTTATCCAGAAGATTTGCCGAAAGATAATTTGCAATTTCTGAACGCTCGATACATTTAAAATCCGGGGAAGGAATTGAATTTTTCTTGAAACACTCGCGCATAAGAACTTTGTCGCTTGCATTAAGACAGGCTTCGTAAGTGTGAGAAGGAAGATTTGTTTTTTGCGCAACAAACGCCACATTCGCTGAAAAATCAGTTCCGGCTGTAAAAACTGCCTTTAAATCCTTACCAAGAGAAAGTGCGAGATTTGCAATTTCTTCTTTGTTTTTTAAGTCGATATTTTCAAAACGATCAGCGTAGGGCACGCAAAGGGCATTTTTAGATCCGTCTACAACTAAGGTTTTGTAGCCAAGTTCCTTTGCAGCTTCAAGAGCACTTTTTTGCATAATTCCCGCACCGAGTATTAGAATGTATTCTTCAGCCATTTTTTTTACCTCCCGATTTTTCTTTTTTAGAACGAGCCTTTTTTTGTCGCCAGTAAAAATTTGCAGTTTTTAGCAGATTTTCTAAACTGACTTTTTAAAGTTTGCGGCAGTAAATTTCAAAAGTGTCGCCTAAACAGAAAATTTTACTTACAGTTTTTGCAGCTCTGGTATGTTCCCCTTTTTTACCAGGAAAACGCTCCGGATGAATTCCGGTGGAAACTATTTTTACAACTTTAAATCCGTATCTTTTTAAAATTGATTTTGCAGTTTTTATTTCCCAGATTGAATAATGGTCTTGAGGCGAATTTTCATAAAATTTCTGCTTGTTGTACCTTCCGCTCACTCCAAGAGCATTTGGTGTGCTGAATGCAAAAATTCCACCTTTTTTTACAAGAGAACTTACGGAACTTAAAACGGAATTTAGGTCAGAAAAATGTTCAATTACAAACCACATTGTAAGTGCGTCAAACTGCTCCATTCCAAACTGACTTGCAATGTTCTTGAAAGGAAATTCTCCGCACACCGCCGGATAAGAAAGCGTATTCTTTACGTATTCAACGGCTTCCTGGCTTACGTCAATTCCAAAAACCTGCCACATAGCATTTGACGCTGCATCAAGAAACGGTCCCATTGCACAGCCAACATCAAGCAAACTTGGATTTATGCTGCGGTTCTTTTTGCGATACAAAAAATCAATTATGGAAATTCTTCTGATTCCCTGCGCTTTTATTGATTCAAAATCTTCGAGATAAGTTTTTCCGTACTGCTTTTTGTAGTCATCAAAAAAATAATCGTGATTGTAAGCCGTAGCTTCTTCCTGCACGCTCCACGACATATAAATGATTGAACAGTTTGAACAGCGACGGTACGTTCTTTTTGAAGTGCGCGCAACAACTGCGTCCAAATAAGATTCTTTTTTAGCACAAACCGGGCAGAGTCTTTTTTCGCCAGTTGAAATTTTTGCAATAAAATCTCCCAAACTGCCTTCTTTTTTTTCTTCGAGATTTTTAAATAATTTTTCAGGCGATTTTAAAATCTGAGCAATTTTTTTGTCTTTCAAATCTTTTGGACTTATACAAAAAAATCCGTTGGCAAGTGAAAGTTTTTTATGAAGGTCAGTAACAGAAACCAACAGTACGTGGCAAAGCGCCTTTGCAGCTTCAAATGCAGTAAATCCGTAATGACTTACAACAAGGTCATATTTAAAAATCTGTTCCCGCAAATTTTCGATTGGCAGAGAAAGTTTTATATATTTTTTTAGTGACTCTGGAATTTTTTTATTTGCTTCGTCTATTTTTTCCTGAGAAGAAAAAACTGCGGTGGTAAAAAGAGAATTTTCTGCAAGTGCGATTGCGGCTTTTAACGTAAGACCGCTCGGATCTTCTCCGCCAAAAACAACAATTGCATTGTGAACTACGGAATTTTTTTCTTCTTCGCTTCTAACATTTTTTGGCAGATTAAGAAAACCGTGCTCTGTGCAGTTTACAGGACGTTTTGTATTTTCGTTTACTCCCGGAATTATATCCAGAAGATAATCTGACCAAGAAGAATCTGAAGAACCTTCATCGAGTGCAAGAACTGAACATTTTTTTTCAATTTCGAAAGCAAAATTTTTGTCAGTTTTAAAAAGATCTGTAACAACAAGGGAATAATTTTCAATTCCATCTAAATTTCCCACAATCTGAAAATCTTCGAGTCCCTTTTCGCGATATTCCCTTACAAGATCCGGAATTTCTTTTAAAGTTGCATCCAGCGGAAGATAAATATCATTTTTGTTTTCTAAGGCAAGATCCAAGCAGCGGCGAAGATGACCAGTTCCGTGGCCTTTTTCAACAGACGGAATGAAGAGAATTTGATTTTTTATATAAGGCTCTTTTAGGGCAAGAACAATTTGCTCAGTTGTATACGGAGCTTTTACAATTTCTTTTCCAGACACAAAATTTACAATTTGAAGGGCTCTTTTGTAATCAAAGGCGGTGTCTATTGTGCTGCGGAATTTTGGAAAATAATAGCGGGCCGGTGCTCTTACAAAAAGACAGTTGTATTTGTCGCGATGATTGTACAGTGCCGGGCCAACATGTTCGTGGTCAAAGCCCGAGTCTGTTTCGGAACTTGCGCGCACAAGAGAATGTGCGTTAAAAACTTCAACGCCGCTTCCGTGAGGCAGCCCCGAATAAGTCATATAATCTGTAGCTTCGTTTTCTGAATCGCCTTCAAAACGCTTTGTAAAATTATCTAAAAGTTCCTGCGCTGCTTCGTAAAACAAAAAAGGATTGTCGGCAGTAGCGCGCAAAACAATGTCTGCCTTAGAAAGATTTATAACATCAACAAAACGCTCCAGAACATCAGTTTTTGAGCCGGCATAAAGTTCCCAGTGCATTTTTTTTGCAATTGGAGCAAGTTCGGCTTCACTGTCGATGTCGGTGGCGAGATAATATTTATCTGCCTTTACCTGCCTCATTGCAAGAAGAACCCACTCAAGTACAGTTTTTCCGCCAAGAGGAAGCAAAGCTTTTTTAGGAAGTCGCGTAGATGAGAGTCTGCATTGAACAATTACAACTTTACGCTGTTTTCTACCGAAAACTTTTTGTAAAAACATTTATTTCCCCCAATTTGCAACTAAACCAGCGCAGTCAGTTTTAAAGCGATACTGATTTTTTAAAACCCACTGTCTTGCATCATTAAAAAGATTTACTGAATCCACAAAATTATACGGACTTCTTGAATTGAATTTAAAAAATGATTTGACCGGAATGTAAGCGTGGTCAGACTTAAAAACCGGAAGAAGATTTTTTAAGTAAAAACGCATATAAGTTTCGTCCGCAGTTTTATTCTGATTTACAAGAGTTTCGCCGTAGCAAAGAGAAAGCGACTGAGAAAGAAGAGTTTCTTCGCCCCAAAGCCAAGCTCTAAGAAAAAGGTCGAGTTTTTGCCAGTATTCTGAAAGAATTGTGCAGTCAATTCCGCCAAGCGCAACGTACTTATCAAGATTGTAAAATCCTGAAAGATCTGCTGAATACAAAGTTTTGCTCCACTCCGTAAATAAATTTTCTTCCCTC
>CAZXCR010000039.1:0-9652 GCA_964639315.1 uncultured Treponema sp.
TTATCAAGAAGACCGCGAGTTTTCGAAGAAAACTCGACGAGTAAAATGCTGAAAGTATTTTACTCAACTATCGGGGCTAGGCTTTGTTAGCTATATTTTTGTAAATTTCTGATTAAAATTCGAAATTCGACTTAACAAAAAATTTTATCAGTAACTGCCGCTTGATTTCGACAAGTTCAATCGGCGCAAGATTTTTTTTTGTTAAGAAATAGATTTCTTCTTAAGCTAAAAATTTTATTGGTAACACGCGTAACTTTTGTTATATTTTATGAATAAAAAAAATAAAAATAGGGAACTGGGGAATTTTCTTTGTGCCTGAAAAAAACTGCAATTTCCTCATTCACCTTTATGGGAGAAAGTATGATTGAACTTGAGCACGTTTCCCGTAAATTTGGGAATTTTTGTGCGGTTAACGACATTAGTTTTTCCATTAAAACAGGAGAAATTATTGGTCTTTTAGGTCCGAACGGTGCCGGCAAAACCACAACAATGCGTATGATAAGCGGATTTTTAGAGCCTTCTTCAGGAACAATAAAAATTGATGGTTTTGATGTAACAGAAAATCCTGTGGAATGTAAAAGAAAAATCGGCTATATGCCAGAAAGCGCTCCTTTGTACAGCGATATGATTGTGGCGGACTATCTTGAATACGTGGCAAAAGTGGAAGGAAAAAATCCTCAAGAAAAACTTCCGCTTCTTGCAGAAATTTGCGGATTAAAAGAAGTTATGCACAAAAACATCAGTGAACTTTCGCGTGGAAACAAACAGCGCGTTGGTTTAGCTCATGCACTGATGAATGATCCTGAAATTTTAATTTTGGACGAACCAACTTCTGGTCTTGACCCGAACCAAGTTTCTGAAGTTCGCAGTTTAATAAAAAAAATTGGCGAAACCAGAACCGTCATTATTTCAACACATATTTTGAGCGAAGTTGAAATGCTTTGTAGCCGCGTAATTATTATTTCTGACGGAAAAAAAGTTGCAGATTCTCCAACCGAAACTTTGCGCGAACAATTTGGCTCGAATGTAAAAATTGAAATGGAACTTGGAAAAGAACTTGAAAAATCAAAAATTTCTTCTATTTTGAATGGCGTTTCCGGTGCGTCAGGAATTGTTGTGGAAGAAAAAGAAGATAAATTCTTTGCCAGTGTTTCTTGCGCTCAGAATGTGGAAATTCGGCCGGCTTTGGCAAAAACTGTTTTGGAAAATTCAGTCAGCCTTTATTCCCTTTCCCTTAAGAAAAATTCTCTTGAGGACGTGTTCCACAGCTTAACAAATGGAGGCGATGAAAAATGAGCGATTTTGAAAATAAAGAAAATTTTGCTGATGAAAAAAATTCATCTGGCGCAAGTGAAAAAGTTTTAGGTCAGAATAAAAAATCAAATCCTGCATTTGTAATTATGAAGCGGGAACTTTCTTCGTATTTTACAAGTCCGATTGCTTACATTGTGGGAGCACTTTTCTTGATAATTTCGGGCTTTTTGTTTTTTCCAACATTTTTTATTTACAAAAGAGCGGAATTAAGAAATTTTTTCCAGATTCTTCCGCTGATTTTTAGTTTTTTTATTCCAGCGCTTACAATGAGAATTTTCAGTGAAGAAAAGCGCAGCGGGTCAATAGAAACTTTAATGACTCTGCCAGTTACAAGCGCACAGATTGTGTGGGGAAAATATTTGGCAGTTTTAATTTCCAGCATAATTCTTCTTTTGCCAACGCTTTTTTATGTAATAACCTGCATTGTTTTTGGAAAGCCAGACTCAGGTCCTATTATTGGCGGATATTTGGGCGCAATTTTTCTTGCGGCTGCCTACTGTGCAATTGGGCTTTTTATGAGTTCTGTTACAAAAAATCAAATTCTGGCATTTTTTGCAGCTTTTGCAGTTTGCATTGCGCTTACAATGATTGGGTCATTTTCAATTTTTCTACCGGGAATTTTGGTAAACGTAGCAAATTTTATTTCTTCGCTAAGTCATTTTGAATCAATTTCCCGCGGAATTTTAGACAGCCGCGACATTCTTTATTTTGTTTCCTTAGCGGCAATATTTTTTGTGCTTACGGTTAACAGTGTAAACAGTCAGAGGAAGGGCATATAAAATGAATAAAAATCAGAAAAGTCAAAATAAATTTATAAAGTGGATAAAAAGTCCTGCAAGTAACATCTGGCTTTTTATAATTATGCTGATTCTGCTGAATCTTGTTGCTGCACGGGCGTTTTTTAGGTTCGATATAACCGGCCCAAAATCATATTCTCTTTCGAAGTCAAGCAAGGAAATTGTAAAAACCATTGAAGAACCGCTTAGTGTAAAAGTGTTTTTTTCAAGCAATCTTCCGTCGCCTTATGCAAATGTTGAGCAATACGTAAAAGATATCCTTGTAGAATACAAAAATGCTGCAAATTCAAATTTCAGTTATGAATATTTTAATATGGACAAGGAAGAAAATCTTTCGCAGGCACAAAATTACGGCTTGAATCAGCTTCAAATTCGCGAAGTAAAAAATAATGAACTTGGATTTAAAAATGCTTACATGGGAATTGTTTTAACTTACGCTGACCAAATTGAAGTTCTTGACGGAATTACTTCGAGCGACGGTTTGGAATACAAACTTACAACTGCAATTGGAAAAATCATTTCGAATACAAATGTGCTTTCGGGGCTTTCTTCGGCAGTAAAAGTCACGCTTTACAAGTCTGAGGCGCTTAGTGAATTTAATCTTGGAAATTTTGACAAAATTGACGGAATTGTAAATGCGGCATTCAGCGGTGCAAACAAAAAATTTGACGGTAAAATGGAATTTTATTCAGAAAATCCGTCTTCGCTTGAGGCACAGGAACTTTCGGAGCGTTACGGACTTCAGCCGGTAACCTGGAAAAACAATGACGGTTCAACTGGAATGGGTTCGCTTGGTCTTGTTCTTGAATATGATGACAAGTTTAAAGTTATGCCTTTTGTTCCGCAGCGACTTATTTTTCAGTATGTGATTTCGGGGCTTGATAATCTTGAAGAAAATCTTGAAGCAAATGTTGAATCTCTTGTTTCAAAAACAAATTCTGTTGCTTACATTACGGGGCACGGCGAACTTGATTTAGATGATGAGAGAAATGGCGCAGAAAATTTTTCAAAACTCTGCAGCGACATTTATTCATTTGAAAAAGTAAATCTTGCCGAAAGCGATATTCCTTCAGACTGCCAGACGGTTATTGTAAACGGACCAAAAACTGAATTCAGCGAGGCAGAACTTTACAAACTTGACCAGCACCTGATGAAAGGCGGTTCTTTAATGCTCTTTCTTGACCCTTACGAAGTTGTAGAAAATCAGAATCAGTATCAGCAGTACCAAATGCCGCCGTCTTATAATCCGGTAAAAACTGGCTTGGAAAAACTTCTTTCATCTTACGGAATTGAATGCGGCACAAATTATGTTCTTGATTCAGCGTGCTATTCTCAAAATGACCAGCAGTACGGAAAGCTTAATTTTAATTACATTCCGCTTTTGCAAAAAGATTTACTCAATCAGAAAAATCCTATTACAAAAAATCTTGGATATGTTCTTTTGATGCAAAATGGTTCTATTGATGTTTCAAAGGCTTTGGAAGATAAAAATATAAATACTCAAATTCTTGCAAAGTCTTCTTCAAAAGCGTGGACGGTTAGTGACCAGTTTATTTTGAGTCCGCTTTACATTCAGCCGCCTTCGAATAAAGAAGATTTTGGAACTTACAATATGATTGTTCTTCTTGAAGGAAAGTTTAAAAGTCCGTATGAAGAAAATCCTACTTTGAAAAATGATTTAGAAAAAAATTCCGGTGATGAAAATTTTGTAAATGTAGATACGCATTTAAAATCAAGTTCTCAGAGTGGAAAAATTTTCCTTTCGTCATCTTCGTACATTACAGGACCGCAGTTGATTAGCGGAAATGGAAGCGAGCCAATAGAAATGCTTGTTCGTAATGCAGTTGATTATATGAACGGCAGCGAAGATTTTTGTGCAATGCGTACTAAGAATTTAAATTTGAATGTGCTTAAAGATTCTTCTGTGGCTGCATCTTCTT
This sequence comes from uncultured Treponema sp., assembly GCA_964639315.1. Taxonomy (GTDB): domain Bacteria; phylum Spirochaetota; class Spirochaetia; order Treponematales; family Treponemataceae; genus Treponema_D. Next base: position 4,052 of record CAZXCR010000039.1, read on the forward strand.
TTGCAAAATATTTTAATGAAATTGGACTTGCACTTCTTGTTGCAATTTGCGGATTGATTGTATTTATTGCGCGAAAAAATCACCGTGAAAAAATCAGAATGATTTACGACCCAGAAGATTCTAGAATCGAAGATAAAAAGTCGAAGAAGTAGCGTGGAGAAAAATTATGGAAAAAAATAAATTTGCTAAAATTACAAAAATTACTCTTCTTGCGCTGATTTTTGCTCTTGCAGTGATTTACATTTGTCAGCTTGCATTTACTGGCCGGAGTAAAATAAAAACTTTACTTGTAAACGAAAAAATTGATTTAATTCAGATTGACGGTTTGGAATTGCGCGAAGAAAACGGAAAATGGCTTGTTGGCGAAAAAAAATATCCGGCTTCTTCGTCAAAGGTGAACAGTTTAATCAGCCAAATAAAAGAAATTAAACTTTTGGGAACGGTAAGTTCTTCACTTAAAAATGCTGAACGTTACGGTCTTTCTGATGAAGAAAAAATTGAAGTTAAGGCGTTTAGCAGCGGAAAGGCTGTAAGAAGTTTTTGTGTTGGAAAAAATACGTCTACAAACAGTCAGTGCTATTTGAGTGTTGAAGGAAAAAATTCGGTTTATCTTGCGCAGGGAGCTTTGCACACAAGTTTTGCGCTTAGCACAGAAGATTTGCGGGAAAAGCAGATTTTTAATCTTGATTCAAATTCTGTTGTGGAACTTGAGTTAAAGAGCGGAAAGTTGGATTTTGTTCTTCAAAAAAATATTGCCCAGCTTGGCGAAGAGGCACCTTCTAAAAAGTGGAATCTCGTAAAATCAGAAAACACAGATTTTGCTCAAGGCGATTCTCTTGATGACAAAAAAGTTGATGACTGGGTAAAAAATATTTCTTCGTTAAGTGCAAGTGAATGGCTTAGTGATGATTTTGTTTTCTCAAAAGCCCCTGATGTTGAACTGCGTCTTAATTGCGGCGGAAAAAATTATACTGTAAATTTGTTCTATGATTCTGAAAATGAAACTGAAATTTACGCTTCTTCGAGCGAAACACAGTACGCATTTAAACTGCAAAATTACGTTGCAAACCGCATCAACAAAAAACTTAGTGATTTGAAGTAAAATTTTTGCAGGAATACAGCGCCGGTTGAGCTTGTCAAAATCAAGCGGTACGTTGCAGATGGTGGTTTCGACAGGCTCAATCACCGGGCAGGCGAGTTTTCTTGCGTAAACTCGCAGATTTTTTTGATAAGAAATTGCTTTTTTATTAAAGAGAAAATTTTATCAGTAACAGTCGGCAAACTCGCGGTCTTTTTGTTAAGCAGTGGATTTTTTCTTAACTGAAAATTTCATTGGTAAAAATCCGCTGTTAAGAAAATATTTTTTTAAGCTCATTAAAACCTGACTGTAAAAAGTTGGGTTTGATTTTTTTTGTATTTGATTTATGGAAAGAGACTATTTAATAACAAAAAATCCTCTTTTTGCGCTCACGGTATTTTTTCTGCCAATAATGGCGGGAAATCTTTTTCAGCAGTGCTACAATCTTGTGGATTCTGCGGTTGTGGGGCGTTTTGTAAGTGAACAGGCGCTTGCCGCAGTGGGAGCCTGTCTTGCCTTAGTAAATGTTTTTATTTTTATAGCAAACGGCGGCGGAGTAGGGGCTGCAGTAATTGTTGGGCTTCACTTTGGGGAACAGGATTTTAAAAAACTAAAAACTGCGGTTTTTACTTCCTTTATTGCATTTTTAATTCTGAGTTTTGTTTTAGGCCTAGTGGGACTTATTTTTGGCAGGGCATTTATGATTGCGCTTCAAGTTCCTGCTGACATTCTTGATATGAGTGTTGTGTACCTGCGAATTTGGTTTTTGGGACTGCCGTTTCTTTTTATGTACAACGTAATTTCTGCACTTTTTAATGCTTTGGGAAAGTCAAAATTTCCGTTGTTTTTTCTGATTTTTTCTTCAGTACTGAATGTTTTTCTTGATTTGCTTTTTGTAATAAAATTTAAAGCTGGAATTGCAGGTGTAGCGTGGGCAACCCTTATTTCGCAGGGAATTTCGAGCGTTCTGTCCTTCTGCTTTTTTATGATTACACTGAAAAAAATTTCTAAAGGCGAAGATGAAGGCTACAATTCAGAAAATGTCCCTTCTAAAATTCAGATTTTTTCTTTTTCAGAACTTGGAGCAATTGTAAAAGTTGCGTTGCCGTCAATTTTTCAGCAGAGTACAATTTCAATCGGTCTTCTTTTGATTCAGTCCGTGGTAAACAGTTTTGGTTCACAGGCACTTGCCGGATTTTCTGTAGGATTTAGAATTGAGCAGCTTGGCTCTGTGGCAATGGTTGCAACTGGAACGGCGCTTTCTACTTTTGTGGCGCAGAATCTTGGTGCAGGAAAATTTAAACGAATCTCCAGCGGATACTTGGCATCGAATTTTTTAAGTTTGATTTCCGGACTTTTGTTTTTTATTTTTGTGCGGATTTTTATGAATCCAATAATTTCGCTTTTTTTGGGAGACGCAATTTCAGAAACTGCACGTGTAACTGCCGTAAAATATTTAAATTATATGAGCATAGTTTTAAGTATTCTGGGCTTCAAACAGAATTCTGACGGAGTTTTGCGCGGAAGTTCAAGAATGCTTGCGTTTACAATCGCAAATGTGGTGAACATTACGCTTAGGGTTGTGTTTCCGCACATTTTTGTGCCTTACCTTGGGATTGATGCAGTGTGGATTGCAAGTCCTGTTGGCTGGATTGCAAGCATTTTAATTTGCTACATTGACTATAAAATTTATTACAGGAAGCTTCTTAGAAAAAGTTAAATTTTTATCACTTTCCCTAAAAAAATGGCCAGATAAGATTTGTTCTTGTCTGGCTTTGTTATGAAAATAGAAATCTATTATTTTTAGAGGCTGCCGTTAAGAATTTTATCAACTGCGGCCTTTGCAATTTTCATATCGATGCTTTCAATTGACTTTAATTTTGGCATTATGTTTTTTAGTACCCGCTGATCTTCTGGCAGGGAATCAATCAACTCTTTTACAGCTTTTTCAGTTTCTTCCTGCGAAAGAGTTTGCGGCAAGAAGGGCTCAAGTTCTTTTAGTTCCTGTTCAAGTTCTGAAGTGTCGGCGTGGCCTTTTTGGTACTCTGGAATTGTGTTTTGAATTTCAGCGTACATTTTTTTTGCTGCCTTTGCAAAATCCTGAGGTGCTTCCGGTCTTCTTTCGTCAATTGTCATCTGCTTTACGGCATTTACCAGCATAAGAAGAACGTTTGCTCGTACAGGATTTGTGTTGCGAATCATAAGCCGTTCTTTTGTTAAGTCTTTCATTGTTGTTTGTATCATATTTACTCTCCTTTATTTTTTCTGATTTGATGCTATTTTGGTCAAAGTTTTATTAGGTAAAACTTCGGGTTTAAATAAAATTTATAAAAAAAAGATGTATGGAAAACGCAAAACACGGTGGTTGAGCCCGTCGAAACTACCAAGTATTAAGATGTGCTTGATTTCGACAGGCTCAATCGCCGCTACGTTTCCGCAAAAATCGCCAGTTACTGATAGAATTTTCAGTTAAAAAAAAGCTATTTCTTAACCAAAAAATTCAGCAGAACCATCAACCCCGTGGCTCTTACTCAGTTTCGACGCGTTTTATGTGTGCCCCAAGGGACTGAAGTCTTTCTACCAAATGTTCGTATCCGCGCTCAATCTGGTAAACGTTGCTGATTCTACTGGTGCCGTGAGCTGCCATTGCTGCAATTACCATTGCCATTCCGGCTCTTACATCAGGCGAAACTAAATGATCTCCGTGCAAAAGAGTAGGCCCTGAAACTACTGCTCTGTGCGGATCGCAAAGAGTTATGCGCGCACCCATTCCAATCAACTTGTCTACAAAGAACATACGGCTTTCAAACATTTTTTCAAAAATCAAAACAGTGCCTTCAACTTGAGTTGCAACAACCGTCATTATTGAAGTTAAATCTGGCGGAAATCCTGGCCACGGCGAATCATCAATTTTTGGAGTCATTCCGCCTAAATCAGTGTTTACTTTCATTTCCTGCGCGGAACTTATGCTCAAAACATCGTCTTCAATGTCCCAGCGGATTCCAAGTTTGTTAAAGGCAATTCTCATTGGCCGCAAGTCTCTTGGATTTACTCCTGTAATTTGTATTGAACCGTGAGTTGCGGCGGCAAGTCCAATAAAGGAACCTATTTCCATAAAATCCGGCCCGATTGTAAAGTCGCATCCGCTAAGATTTTTTACGCCTTCAATGTTCAGAATATTTGAGCCAACTCCAGTAATTTTTGCGCCCATTTTGTTGAGCATATTGCATAAATCCTGAACGTGAGGTTCGCTTGCTGCATTTGTAATTATTGTGTGACCTTCCGCAAGAACAGCCGCCATAACTGCATTTTCTGTTGCGGTAACGGAAGTTTCGTCCAAGAAAATATCTGCGCCCATAAGTTTGTTTGCAATGAATTCGAATTTGCCTTCTGTTGTAACCCGCGCTCCAAGTTCAGTAAGTGCCAAAAAGTGGGTGTCAAGACGGCGGCGGCCTATAACATCTCCTCCCGGCGGTGGAAGAATAACTTTACCCATCCGTGCAAGAACAGGTCCGGCAAATAAAATTGATGCACGAATTTTTTTGCTTAAGTCGCCAGGAATATCGTTGCGTACAAGATTTTTTGCTTCAATTTCCCAAGTGTTGGGAGCGATTTTTTTTACATCAGCACCGAGCGCTTCAAGAATTTTGAACATTACTGCGGTGTCTTCAATTTCGGGAATGTTGTGCAGAGTAACTTTTTGCGAAGTTAAAACCGACGCTGCAATGCAAGGAAGTGCCGCATTTTTGTTTCCGCTTGCGTGAATTGTTCCATTGATTGGAAATCCGCCTTCTATTTGATATTCGTACATTTTTCTTCTCCAGAATTTATTTTTTTTAGCAAATTGATTTTTTTGCTGACTTCTTACAAGACTGACTAATTTTTTTTAAGATGACTTCATAAGTTCAATTAAAACCGCTGTTGCAGCCGACATTTGGCTTAGCGACGCCCACTCAAATCGGGAATGAAAATTGTGTCCGCCAGTAAAAATATTTGGGCAGGGAATTCCCATTTCCGTAAGTCGCGAACCGTCTGTGCCGCCTCGAATTGGAGTAAAAATAGGTTCGATTCCGCATTTTTTGTAAGCTTGAACAAGATTTTTTACAATCTGCGGATTTTTATCAAGTTCATCTTTCATATTTAAATACTGCTGAGTATGGCACACTTTTACAGTTCCGCCAAAACTTAGTGCAACAGAATTTGCTATTGAATCAACTGTCTGCTTTCGTTTTTCCATTTGCTGCATAGAAAAGTCTCTTAAAATCAGTGTGACTTTAGCTTCTTCTATTGAACCTTCAATGCTCATTGGTGCGTAAAATCCCATTCTTCCGTCTGTGGTTTCTGGCATTTCCTGACGCGGAAGGTTTGTAGTAAAAGCACTTGCCATACTTACGGCATTTACCAGTTTTCCTCTGGCACTTCCTGTGTGAACGGACTTTCCGTAAAAAGTGATTTCGCTTTTAAACGCATTAAAGCATTCTGTTTCAAGTTCGCCAATGTGTCCGCCGTCAACCGTGTATGCG
>CAZXCR010000040.1:0-9649 GCA_964639315.1 uncultured Treponema sp.
TTACCAACGCACATCTCTTACTCACCAAAATCCTCGTCCACCGCAAAAATAATTTTCTTGACACTTTATTTTACAATTCGGATAATATGAAAAGGTTTTCAACAAAAATTAATTTATACTGAGGAATTTGTATGAAAAAGAAAAGCATTGTGCTTCTTGCGGCGGTCAGTTTAATATTTGGCCTTGCATCTTGCGTATCAAGCAAAAAGGAGACTGAAAAAATGGTGGAAAATGGAGCGTGGGTTCTTTCGTATTTTAAGGGAAAGGGAAACAGCGCGAGCGAAAATGCACTTTATCTTGCGTACAGTCGTGACGGACTTCACTGGACTGATTTGAATGACGGAAATCCGGCTTTTGTTTTGCAGGGAATTGGCGGAAACAGAATTCGCGATCCGTTTATTTTCAAAAAAAATGACGGAAAATTCGTTTTAATTGCAACTGACTGGACTTTGTGGCAGACTCCAGACGCAGTTAGCGAAGGTTACTGGTCAAATCCGAGTCCGTATCTTATTCTTGCTGATTCTGATGATTTGATTTCGTGGAAAAATTCCCGCAGAATAGATTTTGCTCAGCTTTCTTCACAAGCGCTTGAAGCAAGAAAAGCTCACGGTTGGGGGCAAATGCACGCTTGGGCACCTGAAGTTTTTTATGATGAAAACAAAAAAATGTACGGTGTAATCTGGAGCGGCGATGGCGACTTGCAGGGAAGTAGCGTTATAAATCGCACTTACATAAATTATACAAGTGATTTTGAATCTTTTAGCAAACCGGAACTTTTCTTTGAACTCAAGGACGAAAGCGGAAACAACATTACTGAAATTGACGCAACTTTAATTCAGCACGAAAAGAATTGGTATATGTTCTTCAAGGGTGAAGCAAATGATGCAAAAGACATTCAGGAAGCAAAGTCTTCTTCGCTCGAACCAGGTAGTTTTGAAATTATAAATGACCATAAATACATTACTCGTGGAAAAAATCAGCAGACGCAAATGTACACTGAAGGACCTTTTATAATTCAGATTCCAGGAGAAAATCAGTGGTATTTGTATGCTGACTTTTATGGTCGCGACGGTCAGTTTGGCTGCTGGAGTACAAAAGATTTGGAAGCGCCTGCAGAAGATTGGGTTTTGCTTAACGAAGATGAATATTCCCTTCCAGACGGTGTGCGCCACGCAAATACAGTTTGGGTAACTGAAAATCAGCTTGAGGCTCTTATTAAGGCTAACTGATAAAATCAGTTTTACTAGGCAACTTAACGGATTTTTCTTTTTGCCAAAAAAATAAACGGTGGAAAGAAAAGTCCGTTTTTTTATCTTGAAGAATTTCTAATTTGTGATATCACTTTGCGAGTTTAGTATAAAAAATCTTAAAATTTTCTAAAAAAACTTTACAAAGAAAATGAACGATGTTATCATAAAAAATGTGAAAAGGTTTTCATAACTTGAGAAGGACGGTCTATTTATGAACGAAATTGAAAAACGCAGAAAAAAGAATGCCTTTACGGAATTTTTCCGCAAGTACGGGGTTCTTATGCTTATGTGCTTACCGGCTATTATTTACTTTATTGCTTTTAATTATGCTCCGCTTCCTGGACTTTATGTTGCTTTTGTAAAATATAACTATGGAAAGGGAATTTTTGGAAGTAAGTTTGTTGGACTAGAGAATTTTAGATTCTTGTTTGAATCTGGAAAATTGTGGACTTTAACCCGCAATACAATTCTTTACAACTTTGCATTTTTGATTCTTGATAACGTAGTTGCTATGTTTATGGCAATTCTTATCAATGAAGTTACACACAAAATCTTTAAGAAAGTAACGCAGACTATTATGCTTTTGCCTTACTTTATTAGTGCAGTTCTTGTTGGTCTTCTTGTATACAATATTTTTAACTATGACTTTGGATTTGTTAACAGAATTTTAAGCGGAATGGGACTTAACAAATGGGCCCCTTATTCAAATCCTAAAGTTTGGCCAGTGCTGATTGTTTTGATTCAGTTGTGGCAGTGTACCGGTTACAACACAATCGTTTACTTTGCAACAATTATGGGCATTGATACTGAAACTATTGAAGCTGCCCGCATTGACGGTGTAAATGCTTTCCAGAGAATCCGCTACATTGAACTTCCTATGCTTAAACCTACTTTGGTAATTTTGATGCTTTTTGCAATGGGTGGAATCGTAAAAGGAAATTTCGGTCTGTTCTACAATATCATTGGTCAGAACTCAATCCTTTACCCAACTACAGATATTATTGAAACTTATGTATACCGCGCTACAATGACAGACTTTAACTTTTCTACAGCATCGGCAATCGGTTTTTATCAGTCAATTCTTGGATTTGCCATCGTTATGGTTTGTAACTGGGTAATCAAAAAGATTGAACCTGAGTATTCTTTGTTCTAGTTTGAGGTTAGAAAAATGTCACAGAAAACAGCATCAGATTATTTTATGGAAAGACTCGCAATTGTAATCATTACAATTTTTGCGCTTCTTTGCATTATTCCATTTCTTTTGATTATAGGAACTTCTTTTAACACTGAAGCGGCTGTTCGCCAGAGAGGATTTTCTTTGTGGCCGGACGAACCTACACTTCAGGCTTACAAAATGATTTTTAAAAGTGGAAAAATTATTTTGGGTTCTTATGTAGTAACAATTTTAATGACGGCAATTGGTACTTTAGTTGGACTTTCTGTTATTTCAATGACAGGATACGCTTTAAACCGCCACGATTTTCCGCTTCGTAACGGAATTTCTTTCTTTATTTACTTTGCCAGTCTCTTTAGTGCGGGACTTGCTCCTTACTATTTGATGATGGTTAAGATTTATCACCTTAAGGACAATTATTTGGCGGTTCTTTTGCCGCTGCTTATGTCGCCTTGGTTAATCATTCTTATGAAAAACTATGTAAAGGGCGTTCCTTATGAACTTACTGAAGCTGGAAAAATTGACGGTGCAGGTGACTTTACAATTTTTGTCCGCCTTATTCTGCCAATGTTAAAACCAGCTCTTGCTACAATTGGACTTTTCCTTGCGCTTGGATACTGGAATGAATGGTATCAGTCTTCTTTGTTCCTTAGTGCTCGCGTGGATTACAAACCTTTGCAGTATATGCTTTATCAGATTATAAATCAGGTTGCGTACCTTAAAAATTCGGTTGCCGGTGCTTACGTTACTTTTGATGACTTCCCTCAGGAAACATTAAAAATGGCTACGGCAGTTGTTGCTACAGGTCCTGTAATTTTGATTTATCCGTTTGTTCAGAAATACTTTATTTCAGGAATTACGGTTGGTGCCGTTAAGGGCTGATTTGTTTTTAAGAAAGATAAAAGTCTGCAAAAAAATGCTAGTAGTCTTTTATCTTTTTAGATTTTGCGTCGAAAATTTATTATTTAAGGAGAAAAAATGAAAAAGATTATTAAGGGTTTAGGACTTGCCTTAAGTTCTGCGGCACTTCTTGCTTCTTTTGCATCTTGTGCTGGAAATCAGTCAACTTCTTTTGAAGACGATTTGTCTGAACATGTTGTTATAACTTATATGACCACAGGAAACAAACCGTCAAATTCTGCAACAGAAGATATGCTCAAGGAATTGAATAAAATTCTTACTGAAAAAGTAAATGCTGAACTTCAGATTTATTATATTCCGTGGACAAACTATCTTACAAACTACAATCTTACTCTTGCTCAGATGGACGGAACTGTTGACTTAGTTGGAACCGCGTCAGACTGGCTTGATGCTTGGAAAAACTCAAAGAACGGAGCCTTCCTTGCACTTCCTGAAGAAGCTATTGCAAAATACGCTCCAAAAACCTACGAAAGCGTTTCTAAAGAACACTGGGAAATGTGTAAATACGATGGCGATATTTATTTGATGCCAGAAGATAATTATGCACAGTGGATTAACCACGGATTTATGTACAGAATGGACTGGGCTAGAGAAGCTGGACTTTACAACGGAGTTCACAGCTGGGAAGATTTAACAAAATATTTTGAGGCAGTAAAAGCTGCACGCCCTTCAGTTATTCCGTGGGATTCAGACGGAGCTGCTTCAACTTATCACGCTGACGGATACATTCAGTCAAAAAGTGATTATGTTGCACTCGACGGAATTTCAACTCTCTTAATGTACGGAGTTCGCCGCAGTGATTTGAAGACAGTTTACACTCCATTCCTCGAAGGCGATGAACTTGTAGAATACGCAAAATTGATGAAAAAATGGGACGAAATTGGCGTATGGAAAAAAGACGTTCTTAACAATTCATCAGATAACCGCTCAGAATTCTACCTTGGACAGACCGCCGTTGATCAGCATCACTCTCAGACTTGGTACACAACAGTTCGTCCAGAAATGGATGAAAAACAGCCTGGTTCAGAAGTTGAATTCTTCTGGTTTGGTGAAGAAAGCGGAAACGTTACTACAATGACAATTACTCACGGTGCAATGGCAATTTCTGCAGCTTCAAAACATCCAGCACGCGCTCTTGCAGTTTACGATTTACTCCGCAACGACAAAGAATGTTACTGCTTGTTTAACTACGGAATCGAAGGTCGCCAGTATGAACTTACAATTGACGGTTACCGCAGAAAGCCAGCTGGATACTCAGAAGACAAAGACGGAATTGTAACAGACTTCTGGTGGGGAAGAAATGATGATTTGGAAATTCGCGATTCACGCGGAGCTTGGGACAAATTTGACGAAATTTGCGCAGTTTATGACAAAGTAAAGCTTGACTATCCTTATGGTCAGATTGTATGGGATGTAGATGCAATCAACTCTGAACTTTCTAACATTAGCGACGTTTGGTCAAACTATATGGGTCGCATTTGCTACGGTAAAATGGACGATCCAGAAGCTTATGTTGCAGAATTCCGCGATGCACTTAGAAAAGCTGGAATTGAAAAAGTAATAGCGAGTCTTCAGGCTCAGCTTGATGCTTTTAATGCAACAAAATAAGAGTAATTTAAAAAGTTTTTTAGAAAGCTGCTAAATTCTAAGAAACTTGATGATTTTTTCAAAAAGATGAAAGGGGGAATTGCAATACACAAAGTTTGTAGTTCCCCTTTTTTTATTAAAATTTTTCTTTCGTGCCTTTAGAAATTGGAATTTTTAGAGGCTCCTATAAGGAATCAATATGAAAATTAAATTAGACAACAAGTGGCGTTTTTTTCTGCAGGATTTTTCACCAGATGCTTTGGGACAAAAAGATTTATGGGCAAGAGATTTTGATGATTCAGACTGGGAAAAAGTAGATGTGCCGTATGACTGGGCTGTAAAATTTCCATTTAACAAAAAAAATTCCAGTGGTACAGCTTACCTTCCTGGTGGAACCGGTTGGTTCAGATATCATTTTGATTCCGTAAAAGATGCGAAAAATGCCTTTTTATGTTTCGATGGCATTTACAAACATTCGCGCGTGTGGCTTAACGGATATTATCTTGGCAACTGGCAGAACGGATTTACTCCTTTTGAAATGGATGCAAGCGGCGCACTAAAATCAGAAGGCGAAAACGTACTTGCAGTTTGCGTTGATCACAGGGACATTGCCGATTGCCGCTGGTACACAGGAAGCGGAATTATGCGGCCGGTTTATTTAAAACTTCCTGGCGACATTTATTTTCCAGAAGACGGAATAAAATTTGAGTCAAAAGACAATGAAATTTTTCTTTGTGTAAAAGCAAAAAATTTGAGTTCAGAAGATAAGGCTTTTACATTGAAAATTGAACTTAAAGATTCTAGCGGAAACTTAGTTTTGCAAAAAGAAGAAAATTTAACTGTTTTAGCAGATGAACTTTGCAAATTTAATTTTTCACAGAAAATTAGCGGCGTAAAAAAATGGAGCGTTGAGCAGCCAAACTTATATTCTCTTTTTGTAAGCGCAGTTTTAAATAAAAAAGAAAGCGATTCTTATTCTACAAAAATTGGCTTTAGAGATCTTGAATTTAACGCAGAAAAGGGCTTTTTCTGTAACGGAAAAAACTACAAGTTAAAGGGCGTTTGTTTGCACGAAGATGCCGGCGTTTTAGGAAATGCCGTTCCAAAAGAAGTGTGGCGCCGCCGGCTTGAAAAATTGCTTGATTGCGGTTGCAATGCAATCAGAATGAGTCACAATCCGCACTGCGAAGAACTTTACGAACTTTGCGATGAAATGGGATTTTTTGTTTTTGATGAAATTTATGATGAATGGCAGGAACCAAAAAATAAATGGTGGCAGGGACACAATGTTTATCCGCCGAGTCATCAGGGAATTACAGATGACTTTTTGTCTTGCTACAAGAAAGATATTCGCGCCTTTGTAACAAAAAGATGGAATCACGCAAGCGTAATTATGTGGAGCATAGGAAACGAAATTGACTATCCTAATGACCCTTACTGTTCGCCAAAATTCAAGGAAATGACTGGAAATAATGACGCTTCAAAACCTTCTGCTGAACGTCAGTACAATCCGAATCATCCAGACATTAGCCAAATTTCCGGAATTGCAAAAATGCTGAGTGCCGAAGTAAAGAAGTGGGATTTGTCGCGGCCGGTAACAATGGCGCTGGCTTTCCCGGAACTTTCTGCTGATACAGGTGTAATTGATGCGCTTGACGTAATTGGCTACAACTACAAAGAACAGTTTTACGAAGAAGATCATAAACGCTTTGCTGGTAAAATGTTTGTTGGTAGCGAAAATCAGCACGCACTTGAGTTTTGGCAGGCGGTTGAAAAAAATGACTTTGTTGCCGGACAATTTTTGTGGACTGGAATTGATTATCTTGGTGAAGCAAAGGGCTGGCCTGTACACGGTAGCGAAGCTGGACTTTTGGATTTAGCAGGATTCGAAAAGCCTATGTTCTATTTTAGAAAAGCTTTGTGGTCAGAAAAGAAATTTGCTAAAATTTTTACTTCTGTAAATGATGGTGAAGATTGGAGCGAAAACTGGTCTTATGCTAGCGGAGAAGAAGTTTTAGTAAGAGTTTATACAAATGAAGATTCTGTGGAACTTTTCTTGAACAATAACAAAATTTCTTCTAAGCAGAATTGCTCTCCTTTTGTGGACTTTAAAATTAAGTTTGAAGAAGGCGTTTTGAGTGCAAAAACAGCAAATTCTACTGATGAAATTTCTACTTTCTTTGCACCTGTAAAATTTGATGCAAAAATAAAAGATTACGGCGGAAATATTAAGCAGATTGAAATTTATCTTTGCGATAAAAACGGAAAAATTGCAGCAAATTCTTCGCAAAAAGTTTTTGTGGAAACTGAGGGCAGTATTTTACTTGCAGGTTTGGAAAACGGAGACTTGAGTGATGTAACTGAATATTCTGCAAATTATCGTAATGCAAAAAATGGTCGCTTAATTGCCTATGCTTATGCAAATAAAGATTCAAAGCTGATTATAAAATCTAAGGGACTTAAAACTTACACTTTGAATTTTTAGTGAATTAGATTTTTTGTGCTAGGAATTTTAGGAAAACCTAGCACTTTGTGCTAGGGATTGAAGCCGCGAAAGCGGGACGGACGTGGCCGCAGAATGCGGACGTGGCTGGACGGAAAAAATAAAAGGGCTGTCTGATAAGACAGCCCTTTTATTTTTATAACGCGAAAGCCCGGTTTTGTTTCTTAAGGGCAATGCACTTAAGAAACAAAAAGCACCCAAATTTAAAAAATTACTGCGATTTGTAAACTTGCGAAAAAAATGCTAGATTCTTGCTATGAAAAATTTGGCTGAAAAAAACAGAATGGAAATTCCATGGAAAACTGAATGCTCTGAAACGAAAATAAAAGATGCGTCACTTGAAGAAAAAATTGCCCTTATTGCGCGGATTGGACTTGAACTTTTGTCTTGCGGAACTGGGGCGTACAGGGTGCGGAATTCGATGAACAGAATTGCGCGCTTTCTTGAAGTTTCGATTAGCGTGGATATTGGTTTTATGTCGCTGAACATAAACTGTTTTACTTCGTCAGTTTGTATGTCGCAGTCGTACAGTTTGAATGCTACTGGCGTAAATACGTATAAACTTTACAGACTTGAGCAGTTTGTAAAAAAATTTCCTAAGGAATGTGAAAATCTTACTATTGCTCAAATTCATCAGAAAATTAACGAAATCAATAAAATTCACAGTCTTTACAATCCGTTTATTTTGGGAATGGCTGCTGCTTTTGCGTGTGCGGCTTTTACTTTTTTACTTGGCGGCGGTCCGTGGGAAATGCTGCTTGCGTTTTTAGGTGCTGGAATTGGAAATTCGATTCGGGGCGCTTTAATAAAACGTCATTACACGCTTTTTATGAATGTGGCAATTTCGGTTTCTGCGGCGTGCCTTGCTTATGCAATATTTTTCCAGATTTTTAAATTGATTTTTGGAATTGGCGAGGTTCATCAGGCGGGATACATTTGCGCTATGCTTTTTATAATTCCGGGATTTCCTTTTATTACTGCGGGAATTGACTTTGCCAAGCTTGACTTGCGTTCCGGACTTGAGCGGCTTACTTACGCGGTAATAATCGTTTTGGTGGCGACGCTTTCTGCCTGGATTATGGCTCTTATTTTGGGATTAAAGCCTTCTGATTTTACAAGTATTGACCTGTCTTTGTGGCTTACGATTTTGTTCCGTATGGTAGCGAGTTTTTGCGGAGTTTTTGGATTTTCAATAATGTTCAACAGTTCTATAAAAATGGCTTCGACTGCTGCCTGCATTGGCGCGTTTGCAAATACTTTGCGGCTGGAACTTGTGGATTTGTGCAGTTTTCCTCCGGCTGCTGCTGCTTTTTGCGGAGCTTTTACTGCCGGAATTTTAGCATCGCTTTTTAAGAGAAAAGTTGGATACCCTAGAATTTCGCTTACAATTCCTTCTATTGTGATTATGGTTCCGGGACTTTATTTTTACAAAGGAATGTATAATCTTGGCATAATGATGCTGCAGGAATCTGCTTCGTGGCTTTGCGCTGCACTTTTAATTACTCTTTCACTGCCGCTCGGTTTAGTTGCCGCACGAATTTTAACTGACCGCTCGTTCAGGCACAGTTCTTGAGAGGAGCGGGGAGCGGACGAGTTTGTTGCAATTTTTACTTACTTGGAGCGAATTTGTTTTCTTCAAGTGCGCGTCGCAGGCTTTGCCCGCTTGCTGAATTCTTTTAGGAAACCCGCTGTTCAGGGTTGTCATTCAAAACCTGTGGTTTTGAACGGCTACGCCGCCCTTACCATCGGGGCTAGGATTTTTTAACAAAAAGACCTGTAACTTTTGGCATACAGCGCCGATTGAGCCTGTTGAAATCAAGCGACTTACTTACAAATGGTGGTTTCGACAGGTTCAACCACCGATACTTTCTTTTTTCTACATATTTTTTTATAAATTTTATTAAAACTCGAAATTCAGCTTCTTAACAAAAACTTCTCCACGCTAACAAAAAATCCTATCACCATCATCCGCGCTAAATTCTCCTGATTTTACGTAAATTTTACATTTTTTTGACGAGGGATTTAATCTTTTCTTTTTAAGATAGTGTCGCAACGGGAAAAAAGGTTGCAAAGAAGACGGGGCTGTCCAAAAGTAATTTATTTGTTAGGCAGCCAAAAAATCATTAAGTTGCCAAAAAATATGTTCAGGCAACAAAAAGAGTTTGGAGGAAAAGATTATGAAAAAAATCAATTTGATTGCAAAGACTTCAGTTT
>CAZXCR010000041.1:0-830 GCA_964639315.1 uncultured Treponema sp.
ACTAAAAAAACGCTCTCTTTTGTAGAGTTTTTATAAACTTTTTCTTAACAAAAAATTCTATCAGTAACAGGCGCAGTCGGTGCTTTGTAAAATAAAATTTTTGTAAAATAAAAAAACGCCGCTAGAAACATAAAAATCTCTGGCGGCGTAAAAATTTCTAAAACCTAAAATCAGTATTTGGAATCAGCGTAGCCAATCCAACCTTCATTTTCAATCAGTGCTTTTTCAAATCCTTCAAGTTTGAAAGGATAACTTTTTGAAAGTGAACCGGCAATCAGCTTTACCTTCCAAGTTCCATCTTCTTTCTGCTCAATTTTGCATTCTGTATCTTTGTCAGCAAAAGTTCTGAACATATCTTCAATATCTTTTTTAGGCATATCAAGCGCAAGAAGTCCGCAGTTATACATGTTCTGGCGGAAAATGCGTGCAAAATTTATTGCTATAACGCAGTAAATTCCGTTAACTTCAAGCGCCCACGGAGCGTGTTCTCTGCTTGAACCGCAGCCAAAGTTCTCGCGAGTAATAATAACTTTTTTTCCAACAATATCCTGCTTCGGGTTAAATCCATCAAGCTTTAAGTCCTCAAGAAGATAAGGCTTTAATGCCTGCTTTGAATTTTCAGTAAGATATTTTGCTGGAATAATTTCGTCAGTATTAATATCTGAACGATCCAAAAAAAGAACTTCTCCACCAAACTGTTTCATAGTGTTCCCCTAATTTATGAGATTTTCTCAGCCCTTGTACAGTTCTGAGTTTGTGATTGTTCCAGTAATTGCTGTTGCAGCAGCAGATGCCGGGCTCATCAAGTGAACCATTCCACCCTTTCCCAT
>CAZXCR010000041.1:840-9511 GCA_964639315.1 uncultured Treponema sp.
GCGTCCATTAAAGTTGCGGTTTGTAGTAGAAGCGCAAACTTCACCTTCTGCAAGAACGCCATTGCTCATTCCCAAGCAGGCTCCGCAAGTTGGATTTGTAACGCAGAATCCAGCATCCATAAAAATGTCAAGAAGACCTTCGTCCATAGCCATTTTAAATATTTTTGGAGTTGCCGGACTCACAATTCCTCTAACGCCCTGAGCAATATGATGTCCTTTCAGAATCTGAGCAGCAATGCGCAAGTCAGAAATGCGTCCGTTCGTACAAGAACCAATATAAACCTGGTCAACCTTTGTGCCCTTCATTTCAGAAATTTTCTTAATCTGATCAGGCTTGTATTCTACAGTGCAAACCGGTTCCAAAGTTGAAAGATCAAAAGTATAAACTTTTTCATATTCAGCATCGTCATCGTCTTGCCATTTGCTGTATTCTTTTAAAGCGTCTTCTTTTGTAGCAAATTCATCTTTTATAAAAGGCCACAAATATTCAACAGTTGTCATGTCAGGAAAGCAAATTCCGCTTGTAGCACCAGCTTCAACAGCCATATTGCAGATTGTCATTCTTTCTTCCATGCTCATATTGTCAACAATAGGACCTGTAAATTCCGCAACGCAGTTTGTAGCGCCGTTAGTTCCAATCTGTCCAATTAAAAAAAGAATAACGTCTTTTGCATAAACGCCTTCTTTAAGTTTTCCGTTCAGAACAAATTTAATTGCCTTAGGGTCTCTAAAAGAACAAACGCCCTTTAAAATTCCAACTTCAAGGTCAGTTGTTCCTACACCAGCTGCAAACGCACCAAAAGCCCCGTGAGTGCAAGTGTGGCTGTCTCCCATAATTACAGTGAATCCTGGGCGAACAAACCCCTTTTCTGGAAAAATTGCATGGCATACACCATTTTCGCCAATATCAAAAAAGTCCTTAATGTCGTTACGTTTAGCCCAATCGCGCAAGATTTTTTCCTGCAGTGCGCACTTGCTGTCTTTTGCCGGAGTAACGTGGTCAATTACAGCCTTAATTTTAGTTTTGTCAAAGACCCTGTCTTTATTGCGTTCCACAAGGTCATTAATTGCAATTGGAGTAGTGATTTCGTGGCAGAACACTCTGTCAAGCTTTAAAACATTTGTACCAGGAAACGGCTGCTCAACCATATGGGCGTCAAAAATTTTCTGTGCTATAGTCTTTCCCATAAAATTACCTCTTTTTTTTGAATATAAAACTAACTCAAAGTATATTTAGTTACAATGTTTCTATCAAGTTGATTCCGAGCGATTTTTTTTTCTTTCTGGAGCACGTTTTACTTTTTTACAGAAAATTGCATAAAAAAAACAAAGCATATTCTTACAAAACCGGCCTTCCTCGGTTCCGGCTTTCGCCTCCATTGCTTCGCAACTCACTTCGTTCGCCGCTACACGCCGGGCTAAGTCTCCTAAAATTTTTTTTAGAAAATGTCCTTTAGCTTACAACATTTTGACTTTTGCCATTCAAAAAGGCCTTAAAATTATCAATAACAATATTCAAAAGTCTCTGCCTGGTTTCAGTTGCTGCCCACGCAATGTGTGGAGTTAAAATGCAGTTTTTTGCGCCCAAAAGCGGATTGTCTTTTTTCATAGGCTCTTCGCTTATAACATCTGCGGCATAACCTGCAATTCTATTTTCATCAAGCGCCTTTCTTACAGCTTTTTCATCAACTAAAAGACCTCTGGCAGTATTTATAAGGTACGAAGTCTTTTTCATCAGATTCAGGGTTTCTTCATTTACAATTTTGTTGGTTTCGTTCGTTAGCGGTGCGTGCAAAGTTAAAAAATCACTTTCTTTAAACAAAGTTGGTATATCAACCGGATTTTTAATTTCGCTTCGAGGCGTTCTTGTGTGAACAATGATCTTCATTCCGTAAGCTTCGCCAATTTTTGCAACCCGCTGACCAATGTTTCCAAATCCAAAAATTCCAAGAGTTTTTCCTTCAAGTTCAATTGGCGGAACCTTCCAGTAGCAAAAGTCTCTGCTTTTTATCCAGTCGCCAGCCATAACACTTTGCGAATGAAGCTGAGTTTTGCAGGCAAATTCGCTTATAAAAGCAAAAGTAAGTTGAGCAACTCCAGCAGTAGAGTAGGAAGGAACATTTGTTACCGTAACCTTGTGTCTTCTACAGGCATCAAGGTCAATTACATTATAGCCAGTAGCCTGCACGCCAATGTATTTTAAATTTGGGCATTTTGAGAGGATTTCTTCTGTAATGTTGATTTTGTTAAGAAAAACTGCATCACTGTCTGCAATTCTTTTTACAACATCTTTTTCGTCTGTGTGGGGATAAATAAAAAGCGCTCCAAATTCTTCTAAGGGCTTGTAAGACAAGTCTCCGGGATTCAGAGCGTTTCCATCAAGTATTGTAATTTTCATTTTCTTACTGTCAGGTTAAAATCAACCAAGAACCATAACTCCAGTTGAACTTATTGCCGCATTGATTGCATCTTCAATTCCTGCAGTTCCTTCATCAAAATCTCCGCAAACCTGGCATTTTGCCGCCGTAGAAACTGAATTTGTAACTCCAGCAACTGCTTTTACAGCGGAATCAACTTTAGAAGCTGTTCCATCGTCATCCATACCAGCAACATATATTTTTTTCTGCATTAAAAGTCTCCCCAAAAAGTGATATCACAATTATATAAATGCAACTTTTTTTATTCAAGATTCTTTTTGCAGATTTTTTTTGTCTGTTGCTAGAAAATTCGATTAAAAATCAGTATTTGGTGAATTCTGGTTTGAATTTTGATTTGAATACTTGGTTTTTACTGTTGAACCAAGTTGTCCGCAGGCACCAGAAATTTTTGATCCGCGCCTTATTCTTAAGTTTACATTTAGTCCAGCCTGCTCAAGCATAAAAAGGACTTTTTTACACTCACTTGCGCTAGGAGTTTTAAAGTCCAAATTGCCCACAGGATTCCACGGAATAAGATTTATGTAAACATCAAGGTCTTTTGCAAAGTCAATCATCTGCTGCACGCTTTCTGGATCAGTGTTTTTTCCCGCAAGTAGGGCAGCTTCCAAAGTAACTCGCTTGCCAGTTTTTTCAGTGTAATATTTTATAGCTTTTTTTAGTTCTGGAAGCGGATTTCCCTTTGCAACCGGCATAAGTTCCTCGCGTAGAACAGGATTTGCTGTGGTTAAGGAAACTGCAAGTCTCATCTTAGAGCCATTGTCTGCAAGATTGTAGATTCCTTTACAAATTCCGCAGGTGCTCAAAGTAATTCTTCTTGATGAAAGCGCGCGACCGTTTTTGTCAGTTAAGACAGCAACTGCTTTTCTGATTGCATCAAGATTTTGCATTGGTTCGCCCATTCCCATAAACACAATATTGTCTAAGTGACCGGCTTCTTTTTCCATATACAAAAATTCTTCTGCAATTTCTCCGGCAGTTAAATTTCGTGCAAGACCAAGCTGTCCCGTCTGGCAAAAAGCGCAGTTCATTGCACAACCAGCCTGGCAACTTACACAGGCAGTTTTTCTTCCTTCCTTGTCGGT
Source organism: uncultured Treponema sp. (assembly GCA_964639315.1). Taxonomy (GTDB): domain Bacteria; phylum Spirochaetota; class Spirochaetia; order Treponematales; family Treponemataceae; genus Treponema_D. The sequence continues at coordinate 4,361 of CAZXCR010000041.1, forward strand.
TAGAAGCACTGTTTCGATTGCAAGAGAATCTTTTAGCGTAATCTGAAGTTTTATTGTTCCGTCATCGTCTTTTAAAACTTTGCTAATTTTTGATGAATAAAGACAAGCCTTTTCTTCAAGAAGCGATTTTGTGTTTTTATCAAGGTTTTTCATCTCGTCAAAACTTTGAACGCCTTTTGAAATCCACTGATAAATTTGCTTTGCCCGGAACAAAGGCTTTAGTTCAAGTGCCTGAGCAATTTCTTCCGGGAAAAGTCCAATTAAAGATATTTTGTCCATAAAGATGACTCAAGAATTTTAGTTGTCAAAAGTGCCATTTTGAATTTTTTCTACATATTCATTTATGGCCTGACTTTTTATTCCTAACTTCTGGAAAGCGAGCAGAGTAGAAAGAGCACTTTTTTTGTCACCAAACTTTATGTAGCAGTCAGCAAGGTCAATGTAAAGACGGTAATTTTTTTCATCATTGCGAATAAGATTTTTTAGTCTTTCAATTGCTTCTTTATATTTTCCTTCGCCTTTGCAAATAAGAGCAAGTCCAAGTGCCGCATAAACATCAAAATCAATGTCCATTGCACGATTGTAGTAATCTGCAGCCGTCTTGTAATCGCCCATATTTCTGTAAGCGTCACCAACCCTTGTAAGAATGACCTTGTTTTTTGGGTCAATTTCAAGAATTTTATTCCAATATTCAACTGACCTAAACTGCTGATTCATTCCGCGGTAACAGTCTGCAATTCCAAAAAGTGCATAAAAATTCTTTGGATCCATTTCAAGCGCACTTTCAAAATACTTTAAGCCCTTGTCAAAAGTTTTTAGTTTTCTGTGGCAGTTTCCAATTGATGTAAGAACTCTTATGTCAACTGATTCCGGATTTGACTCAAGCATTTTTGTCCAATAGTAAAGTGCATCGCGGTATTCCTTAAAATCATAATGAAGATGACCAAGTCCAATGAGTGCATAAGCATTGTTTTCTTCCATTTCGAGAACTTTTAAGTAAAGCTGCTTTGATTTTTTAAAGTCCCTGATTTTTCGGTAAGCGTCGGCCACTCTTGTAAGCACAGTAATGTTTCTGTCGTCGTGAATAAGGTACTGTTCCCAAATTTCAATAGCCTTGTGGTACTGATTTAAGGCTTTGTAGCAGTCAGCAAGTCCAAAAAGCGCATAATTATTGCCCGGATGCCAGTCAAGACATTTCTTATAGTAGGAAATTGCTTCGTTAAATTTACTCTGCTTTCTTTCGCAGTCTCCAAGTCCTACAAGCGCGTAGTTGTTGTTCTCTTCAATTTCAAGAATTTTACTGAAGGAATCAAGTGCCTCATCGATTTTATCTTCTCGCAAATACAAATAGCCTTGCTTTGATAAGGTGTTGATTTTACTTTCCTGCGAATTTTCTTCGACTTCGATTTTTTCACCGTGCAAAGCCATTTCTGCAGGGGTAACAAATACATCGTTTTCTGTAACTGCGTCACTCATTTTTTTCCTCGCTCTTATATTTTTTAAATATAATCTTTTATTCTATTCGATTTTTATTAAAAGTAGAAAAAAAATCAATTCTCTTTTATTAAAACCGAAATTGTGTTGGCTATTTTTTCTGTAATCGGCTCACTTTTTCTTTTGTTGTGTGCAAGCGTATACATTCTTAGCGCCTTTAAATATTCATTCTTTTCAAGATACCTGTCTCCAATTCTCGAAAGACCGTCAGAATATCCTGTGGTTATAAAAATTCTTTCTGCTAAATCATATTTTTTTTCGTTAAAAAGTGTATTTGCTTTGCGATTCAACACAACTTTTTGCGCATCGCTTAAGTTTGTTAGAGGACTGTCAGTTGTTTTTATAAATCCCTGCTGATTTTGTTTCTGGGTGATTAATTTTTTTAACTCATTATCCATTTTATTACCTAAAAACTTAACTTTGTAGCACAATTTGCAAACTTTTTTTTTATAATTTAAGATTATTTTAACCTCTTATTGCCGTTTGTCAAGAAATAAGAAAAAAATCTGGAATTTTTAGCGGTAAAAACCAAAATTTCTAGAATATTCACTCACGCGTGATAGGAAAACACTTTAAAGTAGAGAAGGTTACAAATTTTAAGGAAGGGTTAAGAAAGTTTTTAAACCAGATAAAAACTACTTGGCAATAAAACTAAGAATATGCCACTTTTGTTCGGTTCAGCGATAAATCTCTTTTAAATAATATATTTTTGGCAAAGGAAAGACCGTTTGCGTCTGGGAAAAAATCTGCGTGGTGCGGGCGGTCTTTTTTTTTATAAATTTTAAAATTCATTAGAGAGGAGGATGAAGAAAATGAAAAAGAAATTATTAGGTCGAATTTCAAGTTTAAACAAAATTTACAAAAAAAGGTGAAAAAGCCTAGCCCCGATTGTAGCGGCGCGAAGCGTTCAAAACCGCAGGTTTTGAATGAAACCGCGGAAAGCGGGCTTACTAAAAAAATTTTCACTCGGAACGTAAAAAAAATTTGGGCAAGAAAAAAAATTCGCTCCAAGTAAATAAAAATTTCAAAACTCGAATTTTAACCCATTAGTTTTAGCCGGAATTTTATTGGTGAGTTCAAGTCTTTTTGCACTTGATAAGACAATTATCAGCTATGAAGGACTTGTTATGGGAATGGGAGTCAGTGACGAAACAAATACAACATCTGCCAGTGCTGCACAGTACTTTGGTGTGCATGCTGGTTTGATTTGGGATAAACTTTCAGTGAATCTTGGATTCAAAGGTTTATTTGGTGATATTGAAGCGGATGTTGCCTATAACTTTATAAATACAGATTATTTTGTGTGGTCTGCCGGAGGTAGATTTGCTTTAGATGCATTTGCTTTTCCTGGATTCGGTTTATCAACAAATTTGGACGGCTTAATTCCTATATCTCCAAAAGTATTTTTTGATATTGGTCTTGGCGTGGCTTTTTGCAATTATCCTACAATGGGTTCTTATATAAGTTCTACTTTGGGAACAGACGGTTCTAGTTATACAGTTATAACTTTTGAATTGACTCCGCGCATTGGTGTTTCCATAAAGCAATAGTTCAAAAAAAAGACTGGCTTCCTTACAATTTTCAGAAAGTCAGTCTTTTTTTATTCTGCTTAGCCAAACTGACCGGTAATTCAGGTCAGTTCAACTTTTAGCCGATATTATCTTGTTTTTACAGCAAGTTATTTGCTTGCTCCAGGAATTTCTTTTCCTTCAAATTCTGGATTTCCATGATGGTAGGTTGGAAGGAGTTTTGGAGAAACTTCATTGCCTTTTATACCTGCAGCAGCACGTTCCTTTTCAAATTCTGTAACATGGTTGAGGTTCATTTTTGAAGTTTCAGCAAGTTTAATGTCCTTAAAGAGTTTTCCAGCTTCAATTCCAGCTTCACGACCAAATACTACTACATCAAGCAGAGAATTTCCCATCAAGCGGTTTGTTCCGTGAACACCACCAGAAGCTTCTCCTGCAACCAAAAGATTTTCTACATTTGTGTGACAAGTCTTGTTGATTTCAACTCCACCGTTCTGATAGTGAAGAGTTGGGTAAACAAGAATAGGTTCCTTTCTGATGTCAATTCCGTATTTGATGAACATATTGTACATTGCAGGAATTGATTTAAGAATTGTGCCTTCTCCGTGAATCATATCAATCATCGGAGTATCAAGCCAAACTGCATCCTGAACATCATTGTGAACGCCACGACCTTCGCGTACTTCGCGGATAATTCCTGAAGCATTTACGTCGCGGGTTTCAAGAGGATGAATGTAAACTTCGCCATTTTTGTTGATGAGTTTTGCACCAAGTGAACGAACTTTCTCAGTTACAAGTTTACCCAAAATCTGTGTAGGGTAGGCAGCTCCTGTTGGGTGATACTGCAATGAATCCTGATACAAAAGCTTTGCTCCGGCTCTGTATGCAAGTACAAGACCATCAGCTGTAGCGCCATAGTGGTTTGATGTAGGGAATCCCTGATAGTGCATACGTCCGGCTCCACCAGTTGCAAGAATTACAACTTTTGCCTTTGCAATGTAAATTTCTCCAGTTTCCATATTCATAAGAACGGCACCGCAAACTTCACCTTTTTCGTCTTTGATGAGTTCGATTGCTGATGTAAAATCAACTACGGTAATCTGATCTTTGCGGTTGAATACTTCATCGCGGAGGGTACGCATAATTTCTGCACCAGAATAGTCTTTACAAGCGTGCATTCTTTTGCGGCTAGTTCCGCCTCCGTGAGTGGTAACCATTGTTCCGTCAGCTGTTTTATCGAATTCAACTCCAAGGTCATTAAGCCATTTGATTACAGAAGGTGCCTTGTAAACTAATGTTGATACAAGTTCTGGTTTTCCGTCGAAGTGTCCGCCACCAAACGCATCAAGATAGTGCTGTGCAGGAGAATCATTTGGCTTGTCTGCTGCCTGAATTCCGCCTTCTGCCATCATTGTGTTTGCATCGCCAACACGAAGTTTTGTTACCAAAAGAACTTTTGCACCGGCTTCGCTAGCCATAATTGCTGCACTTGTTCCAGCTCCGCCACCGCCAATTACGAGTACATCTGATTCGTAATCAACATGGTTAAGATCAATTTTTTCAGGTTCAATTCTAGGTTTTGCCTGAAGCATTGCTGCAAGTTCAATAGGAGCTTTCTGACCCTTGTTTGGTCCGATTTTTAATTCTTCAAACTGTTCCTTAATGCGATCTGGGTGAAATTTCAGCAAAAGATCATCTTTTTCTTCAGCAGTAAGACGTGGATGTTCAAATTTTAGATTTTCTTCACGCTTTGCAGCTACAATTTTTGCTGCGTCATCAAGATAATTTCCGTACATATTATTTTTCCTCCGCCTTATTTTTCAATTTCTCTTGTGTTGTAGAGCTTTTTAATTTCGTCCAATGGTTTTTCCATCATTTCTTTAAGGGCAGCTTCGCATTTTCCTTCGTTGATTTCGTTTACGCGGTCAATAAGATGCTGACTCTGCGGCTGAATGTATTTTCCGTTAAGACGGCGTGCAAGTTCTGCAACCTGTGGATGAGAAATTCCGGCAGGGCAGCGAGATGAACAGCATCCGCACATTACACAGTCAAATGACAAATCAGCACATTTTGCAAAGTCTCCGCGCTGAGCGTAAGCAATGTACTGCATTGTATTCAAACTCTGAGG
>CAZXCR010000042.1:0-9301 GCA_964639315.1 uncultured Treponema sp.
CAATCCTACGAGTTTCGCTTGCCGAAACTCGTGTTGCCCACGAATGTGGGCATACGTAACCTTAAGGTTGCGGCAAATTCGCTCCAAGTAAATAAAAATTACAAAACTCGAATTTTAACCTAATAAAATTTTCAGCCAGAATGCAAACAAAATTTGTGGCAGGAAAAAAAGTTTGCTCCTCGAATTTTGACCTATTTTTTTAGTGATTTTTTAGACGCACTTGAACAAAACTTTAAGTTTATTGAAAATATTGGTGGGAGTTAAAAGGCAATGCCAGGACTTAGCGCGCTTCAAAGATTTAATGAGGAAATGCTCACGCTCGGTGACGAAGTAAAAATTCGTTCTGCACGTGGCGAAAAACCAGTTACAGTTCCAATTCCGCAAAAAGTGGAAGATGTTGACGATTCAGATGACTTTAAATTTGGAATGCCAGTTTTGTCTGAAGAAGAGCAGGCTCAGGCTGATGCCGCTGCAGCTGAACGCGAAAGAACCGCCAATGATTTTTCGGACCTTATGGGCGATGAAGATGACGAAAATGCCGAAGAACTGCCGCCAATGCAGGAAGCCGCTCCCGATCTTTCAAATTTGCTGGATGCAGAAGACTTAAGTTTTAGTGACCTTGATTTAAGCGATTTTGAAGAAGATGAAGTCGAAGAAGAAAAAGCTCCGCCTGAACCAAAAGAAATTCCAATTGAAGATATGGATTTGGATGCACTTTTGGCACCTAAACCAAAGCCAGAACCTGTTGAAGCTCCAAAGCTACAGCCAAAACCAAGTGCAAAACCACAGGCAAAGCCAGTTGCGAAACCAACTGCAAAGCCGGCTGCAAAACCGCAAGTGAAGAATGCTGCACCTAGTCAGGCAAAAAAGCAAAGTCCTCAAGTTAGTTCTGCGGAAAAAAATGACTTTGGAAATTTGAATATGAGCGATTTTGAGGGGCTTGATACAAGTCTTTTTGCTTCAGTTCTGCCAGAAAACTCAAAAGAAACTTCCGAAACAGAAATTCCAGAGCCAAAAGAAAATGCTCCTTTGCAGCAGCCAGATTTTTCAGATTCCGCAACTTCCGCAAGTTCTGCAACTTCTACAGAGACTCAAAAGGTGGCAGAAAAAACTGCTGACGAAACTGATCTTTTTGATTCACTAAATGCTGATTTTGAAAACGATTCTTCTTCAAAACCAATCGATTTGAATGCAAACATTCCGCTTGAATTTAACGAAGTGCCAGACACTCCGGATTTTGGCGACAATTTTGAAAGTGCTACAAAAACTTCTTCTCCGGAAGAAAATGCCGGTAAATCAGAAAATGCCGGTGAAGTAGCAGACGCAGAAAATTTTGAAGCGCCAACTTTCGCAGAAAACGCAGAAAATCCGCAGAACGCAGAAAACGCAGCAGATTCAGAAGATTTTTCTTCTAGCGCACTCGACGATTTGCCAGACTTTGGCAGCGACAGTTTCAGTTTTGATTCAGAAAATCTGGATGAGCAAAATAAAACTCAAAGTTCAAGCGAAGATTTTTCGTTGCCAGAAGACGGTGGCAGCCAAGAAGAACTTTCTGCCTTAACAAAAGATTTTACTTCTCTCACGGACAACCCCGAGTCAGATAATGCAGACTCAGAAAATTCAGAGTCGGCTAGTGAAGAATCAGAAAATCCGCAAACTGAAAATACTGAAATTGATTTTGGCGACACAAGCGGACTCGATGACGATTTTTTTGATGCAGGCGACGCCTCTTCTCCAGCGGAAAATGCCGAAAATGCTGAAACTGCAAACTCTCCGCTAGATTCAGAAAATCTTACTGATGATTTTTTTAGTACTCCTCAGGGTCAAATTCCTTCTCCAGACGAAGAAGTTGTTGAAGATTCTGGCGCAGAAGGTACTGAAGAAAGTTTTGATACTTCCGACATTGACGGACTTGATTTTTCGGGTGGCGAGTCTTCTTTTGATTCGGAAGGTTCCTTTGATGCTGACGGTGGCGAAGGCGACGAATTTTTTACAATTCCAGGATTTTCCGATACTCAAACCGCGGATCTTTCTCAAAAAAAGCCAGATGTTCAAGCTCCAGATTTTTCAGGTGCAGCTTCTTCAGATAATGTAAAAACAAAAAATACTTTTACAGACTCAGAATACGAGCGGCTTAAAAAGAATCTTGATTCTTATCCACTGAATGTAAAAATTGCGCTCGAAGATTTGATTGTAAAAAATGAACTTACAGACGAAGCACTTTTTGACATTCTTGAAAAAGTTTTGCGAAAGGTGCCGGCGCGTACTCTTGCTTCTGAACTTGAAAAACTTACTGACCAAAAATTTGATGTTCCAAAAGATTTTGAGCGTCGTTCCGCAGAAGAATATGAGGCTTACAAAAAATCAATTGAATATCAGTTAAAAAACAAAATAATTCCAGGCGCCCTGCTTATGACTGGCGCTGCAGTTTTAATTTTCTGCATTTTTGTTCTCATAAATACCTTTATTATTCGGCCAACAATTGCTGGGCGCCTTTATCGCCAAGGATATGAACTTATTCAGGAAGAAATGTATCCGCAGAGTGAAGATCGCTTTAACAAGGCACTTACTTATAAACCAGAAAAAAAATGGTTTTACAAATATGCTTCTTCTTACCGTTCGCACCGTCAGTTTAACCGCTCAAGAATGATGTATAAGGCAATTTTGCAGCGCTACAATCACGAAAAAAAGGCAGCACTCGACTGGGCCAATATGGAAAGTTCAGATTTGTTCAACTACGAAGAAGCCGAGCGTATCTTAAAAAGAGAAACTTTGGATTATCATATAAATGATTCAGATGCGCTTCTTCAGCTTGGAGATCTTTATCTTGACTGGGCAGACGACGGAAATCCAGAAAAATATTCGCTTGCAAAAGAGCAGTATGATTTGCTTGTAGAACTTTACGGTTCAAATGATTTGTATTTGTCTAGGGAAATGCGCTATTTTATCCGCACCGATAATTTGCGTCAGGTTTTGGAGTACAAAAATATTTTCTTCCCGCGCAAAAAGTCACTTGGTGCCAGCGATTTAACTGAACTGAGTGGATTCCTTTTAGATAAGCGCTACGGAAAACTCAGGCTTTCGGACGAAGAACTTAGAATTCATATTGAAAATTTAAGGGAACTCTTGGAGCGGGCCATAAATGCTGATTCAAAAAATCCAGTTGCTCAGTACAATATGGGTCGTTACTTTGTGGAAACCAACAGTCCAAAAGCGGCGGTTTATTATTTAAAAGAAGCACTAAATCTTTTTGAAAATCAAACTTCAAGAAAAAAGCGCGATACCTACAAATTCATAAATTCTTACAGACTTTTAGGCGAGCAGTACGTGGAACAGGAAGAATATCTTCTTGCTGAAGAAAGTTACGGCAAGGGAATTGATCTTTTTGAAAACGAGAGGAATTCCAGCGGATTCGAAAGTACAGAGCAAATAGGAAAACTTTATTCTGATTTAGCGGACTTAGATTACTTTTTGGCTTTTGACAACGACAATGCTCTTTTAAATTACGTAAATGCGGTCAACAACAAGTACGATACAGCGAGCGTGCGCTACAAAATTGGATATATTCAGTATCAAAAAGAAAATTATCCTGCGGCACTCGGGTCATTTATAAAAAGCTGCGATACAAATCCTAGCGATATGAATCTTTTGCTTTCTCTTGCAAACACACTTTCTTTAAATAATGATTCTTATGTTGCACGAGGTTACTACGAAAGACTTTTGGAAAATCTTGACGCTGAACGTGAAAAAAATAGAATTCTTTACAATAGCCGTATGTCCGACAGTCAAATAGAAATTGTAAGCACTTATATGAAAGCAGCAAATAATCTTGGAGTTACGCTTAGTCGGCTTGCAGCTCAAACTGGCAACAGCGCGATGAATGCAAAAGCGATTGTGTATCTGCAAGAAAGTCTTAGGGCTTGGGACGCGCTTACAAGAAATCCTGTTTCTATGGAAAGACTTGAAGGATCAAATCTTGCCGAACAGAATATTAAGTACATAACAAATCCAAATCTTGGCTATGAACCTGAAATTTACACTGAAATAAGCCGGACTTTATATGGTGAAAAAGAATTTAACTAGGCTTTAGTTTTAGAAGCAGTTTTTACGAGGCAAGTGTGAATTATGGAAAATAATTTTTCTGAAGGAATTTTAAAAAGACAGGAATTCTATATAATTTCAAAAGAACTTTTTAGAAAGTCCATTCATATTTGCTCAGCGTTTGTGCCTTTAATTCTAAAAAAATTTTATGTTCTTACAATTTGTCTTTTAATTGCCGCAATTGTGATTTATACCGTCTGTGAAATTTTACGCACTAAGGGAATAAATGTTCCGCTCATTTCGCAAATTACGGCTATTGCTGCAAGAAAACGAGATGAAAATCATTTTGTGTTAGGACCTGTAACCTTGGCTTTTGGAATTTTGCTAGCGTGCCTTTTGTATTCGTGGATTCCGGCGAGTATTGGAATTTTTGCCCTTTCGTTTGGTGACGGACTTGCAAGTTTATTTGGAAAACTTTTTGGAAAAATAAAAATTCCCTTTACTCAGGGAAAATCTGTTGCGGGAAGCCTTACTTGTTTTACGGCAATTTTTATTTCGAGTTTCCTGCTGCTTTATTTTAGCAAGGCAAATTTGCAGTTCCTAACTGACTATTCGTCGCTTTCCCTAATTTTAGCCGCTGTTGGAATGGGAATAGAGCTGCTTCCACTAAGAGACTTTGACAATCTTCTTATTCCAGTTTTGATTGGCGCCGTAGCAAATATTTTTGTTATTTAAAATCAGCGCAGATTGAGCGTGTCGAAATCAAGCGGCTGTTACTGACAAAATTTTCAGTTAACAAAAATTTTCTTCTTAACAAAAAGTCCACTGGTAACTACGCCCGCAAGTTACCAACAAAATTCTCAGTTAACAAAAAATCCACTTCTTAACAAAAACTCCGCGAGTAACCGCCCGCCCGCATCTACTGCCAAACGTTCAGCTCGTGTACTGAAGTAAGATATTTGTACGAACCGTAAGTCAGTAAAACTACAGAAAGTGCAAAGTTGCTCCAGCAGTCAGTGTTTTGCAGTGAATGGTAACCAGCGTACATTATTATAAAGCCAAACAATACCATTTTTAGGTCAGAATTTTTTTTGATTAGAATTTCAACTGAAATTAAAGAAATTGTGGCTAAAAAAAGCGCAAGTCTAAAAAATCCAAAAAGCGTGCGGCAACTCCATAAAACAGTAAAAGTCGAAGTGATTTTGTTTGAATCAAGCGGAAAAAGTACGCCACCCAAAATTGAAACTGTAATCAAAATAAGCGCGTTTCTTTCCATATTTTGACGCTGATCCGCCTTGTTAAAACTAAAAGAAAAGAAAAGCGAAAGCGGACCTAAAATTCTTGCGGTCATTAAAATTTTTGCTTCCACATATAAAATCCCTGAAAAAGTGTTATTTTTCCAAACCAGCGGAATTAAAATGCGCACCTGTTCAAGCATACAACTGACTATAAAAAGTCCAAAAAATACAATTTCGAGTGACGGAGTTTTTTTAAAACCGTAAAAACACGCTATGCACAAAAGAGGCGCTGCAATTCCAAAGAAGGCAATTCCTGCAAGAGAAGCCCACGGATTGTATTTAAATAAAAATGAATCTGGAAAAATTGACAAAAATCTTACAACTTCATTTTCTTTTGGCAGATAAAATGTTCCCCTTAAAAAAGCGATTAAAGAAAAAGCAAAATCTAAAGCTACAATTGCGATTCCTACAATCATCAGGAAAAAAAGAATTTTATTTCGGGTTTTTAAAGTCATAGCTAAAGAATATTCAAGAGTTAAATTTTAGTAAAGACTTGAATTTTTTATTCCGATACTTTATGCGGAACAGAAGCGGGAGGAATTTATGAAAAAAATTATCGCTTTTATTTGCACTTTTTTCCTTGCAAGTCTTGTTTTTGCAGGAGATGCAGCAGTTTTTGATGACATAGGATTTTCTGAGGACGGAAAAACATATATTTTTGGTCAGTATGGAAAAACTGATAAAACTTATAAAGCTTGGGCTGAAATTTACACAGTTGATGTTGCTGCAAATGATTATGTAAAAGGCGAAGTTTATAAATTGTCTGCGTCAAAATCGAATGAAAATTCTGGAAAAAGAAATTACGAGGATTTAAGAAACAGCGTTGAATGGAAACTTGCAAAATATAAGGCAAGTCCGGCAAGCGCAGAAAATTTTTTGTTTGTTCGCGAGTCTGAAAAAAAATCACCCTTGGACGAAATTGTTTTTAAGGATTTTGAAAATTCTTCTAAAGAACAGTCAGTTTATTATCACGTAAAACTTGTTCCAACTTTTGAAGGAAAGGGCAAAAATGTTCTTTCAAAATATTACATTAACGTTCGCCGCGTAGACCAAAACGGAAAAGAACTTTCTGTTTGGAAAATAGGAACTCCGGATTTTAAAAGACGCGGAATAAGTTCTTATCAAATCGATAAAATTTTTACTGATAAGTCTGGAAAAAGTCTGGTCTTCTTAGTGCAAAAAACTTTGGAAGACGACAAGGGCACTTCAATTCGCTACATGGTTGAAACGCTTAGAATAAAATAAAAAATCATCCTTTTTGAAACAAATTTTATACCTTTTGCATTGTGATTTTTACGTTTTTGAAAAATGACGTGTATATATAATGCAAGAGGTAAAAATGAAAAATTTTAAAAATATTTTCTTATCAACAATAATTCCTGCAATTGCCATGGTTTTGTCGCTTGGCTTTTCGTTAAATCCTACAGGCTGCAAGTCCTTTTCTTCGGGAGGCAATCTTGAAATTCTCGAAGGCGATTTTTCTCTTCCAAAACTTGAATCTTTTTCAGTTCTTTCAGACCGTCAGATTTTGCTTTTGTTCAGCAAGGAAGTTTCTTTGCAAAGTGCGGCAATGCAAAGCGAGGACGGAGAGCAGCTGCTTCTTCAGGAAAATGCTGAAAATGAGCAAACAAATTCTTTGCTCGTAGAATTTGCTGAGGCAACAGAAATCGGCAAAAAATACATTTTTGATGTTTCGGCGTTTGATAAAAATGGAAATTCTGTAAGTTTGAGCATAAATTTCAGCGGCTTCAATTCAAATCCGGCAAAATTGATTTTTAGTGAAATTAGAAATGCTTACGGAACTGCAAAAGTTGACGGAAACAGCGTTCACAAAAGTGAATTTGCAGAATTTTATGTTTTAAAAAGCGGAAATTTAAGCGGATTCGAAATTTATTCAGCAGTTGACGGGGACGAAAAAAAATACGAATTTCCTGCAGTAGAAGTAAAAGCCGGTGATTACATAACGGTTCATATGCGAAAAATTAATGCAGACGGAATTGACGGCGAGGGAATGATTAGCGAACTTGAAGAAGATTTGTCGCTTTCAACTCATATTGATTCTTGCAGTAGCGCAAGAGATTTGTGGTCATCAAATGAAAAATCAGTTTTTGGAAACACAGATATTATTGTGCTAAGAGATTCTGCGAGTAAAGAAATTTTTGATTCATTTTTGTGCGCACCTTCTACAGAAAATTCCTGGCCAACTGACGAAATTAAAAATCTTGCTGAAGAAGTTTTAACTAGCGGTACCTGGAAAAATTCAACTGGCGATTTTAGTGCTGGAATCGAAACTGCAGTCTGCTCCGACAACATTACAAGTTCTGCGTGTACAAGAAGTTATTCAAGACAGAATCTTGCAGAAGTAATTTCTTTTTACAGCGAAAATCCTGATTCTAAAATCACTTCCTGTGCAAGCGATTATCTTATTACAGCGGATAAGGGCAGCGGTTCAAAAAAAATTTACGGTGTTACTCCCGGCTACGAAAATTCAAGCAACGCTTATGGAAGTTAAGAAAAGAATTTTTTGTTAGACAGGAAATTTCATTTGTAAACAGCGCAGAATATGCGTGAGCAAAAGCCGCAATTTTTTTTATTTTAAGTGCTCGGGAATTTCGCGGATTTTTGTGTATTTTACGTCGTAAGCATGAGTTCCGATTGTTCCCGAAGCAATGCGTTCGTTTTCTTTTTCAAGCTGGAATCTAATCATTTTCTTAAAAATATCCATCAGCGGCTCTGGATTACATTCTTTGCTTTCAATATCGTTTTGCTGAAGTTCTTTTATGAGGTAGTAGCACGATTCTATTGTAGAAACGCAGTATTCGTAAGGTTCTCGTTTGAAGGTAAAAATGCTTTTGTAAGTTCCGTAAAAACTTAATTTTGGCAGTAGCATTATATTTTTGCTTTGTTTTAGAATTTTATGTGAGCAAAACCAAGTGGAGTCAACAATTAGAACTAAAAGTTTTTTGCCGCCACTTTTGTTGCTCGCGGATTTTAGTGCGGATTTTAACTCTGGACTTTTTGCAGTGAGCGCGTTTTCTTCAGGATACATTAAAACTGGAAAATACTGAGCGTCATTTAAAAGAGAATTTAATCTTGTGTTGTTTGTAAAATCTATGCCTACAAGAATTTCGCTTCCGGGCAGAGAATTTGAAGCTAAGCGACCTGTTCCGGTACGTTGTTTTTTAGCTTCTTTTGGATGCATTAAAAAAACAAATTTTACGTTTGTTTGAACAGGTTTTATGTATTTACAAAGACAAGCTTCTTTTGGTCTTAGACATTTTAAGCATAAATCACGCATATTGGGTTGAATTATAAAAAAAATGTGCTTTTTGTTTCAAGGCAGATAAGAAATTTATAGGCAAAGTCGCAGGTATTTTTGTTAAGCGGAAATTTTACTGCAAGTACCGCGCGCGCTTTTGTTGCGCGGGTGGTTAAGATGAGCGTTTTCATTTCACAGGAAAATTTTATTTGTTAAGAAGAAGTTTTTCTGCAAGTACACGTCGCGCGTGGTTACCAGAAGATTTTTTCCCTGACAAAAAAAATTTTATTTGTTAAATAGGAATTTTTCCGCAAGTACCGCGCGCGCTGGTTACTAAAAGATTTTGCCGCAGGCTTACGCCTGCTTCCCGAGTTTGTCGCAAGCTTCGCTCGCTTCACGAGTTTTGTTCCAAAACTCGAGGGATTGTTTTGTTAAGAAATTGATTTTTGTAAGACAGGGAATTTTTGTTAGTAACAGCTATAAACTCGCAGGTCTTTTTGATAAGAATTCATTTTCTTAACCTATAAAACAAGCCAAGCCTAGCCCGGCGTGTAAGGGCGCGAAGCGTTCTGGAGCGATAGCGGAAGAATGAAACCCTGCAAGGACGGCTTCCTAGTAAAATTTGCAGCCGAGCGCACACTGTGCGCAAGAAAAAGCCGCAAGCTTCGCTTGCTCTGCAAGTTTGTCGCAACCTGCGGTTACG
>CAZXCR010000043.1:0-9113 GCA_964639315.1 uncultured Treponema sp.
TCACACAAAAATATTCTAAAAAACGAGTTGAATCAGATTCTAAAGAAGAAGCTTGGTGGCCACAGTTGCATAGTTTTGCAGTAGGATTGGAAGGTTCTCCAGATTTGATTGCAGCAAAAAAAGCAGCTGATTATATTGGCACAATTCATCATGAAGTTCATTTTTCAATTCAGGAAGCTTTGGATGCACTGCCAGACGTTATTTATCACATTGAAACTTATGACATAACGACCGTTCGTGCGTCTACACCAATGTATTTGCTTGCTCGCGTAATAAAATCGATGGGAATTAAAATGGTTTTGAGTGGCGAAGGAAGTGATGAACTTTTTGGCGGATATTTGTATTTTCATAAGGCACCAAATAAACGCGAATTCCACGAAGAACTTGTGCGAAAAATGAGTAAACTTCACTTGTATGATTGTTTAAGGGCGAACAAATCGCTGATGGCTTGGGGAGTTGAAGGAAGAGTTCCGTTCCTTGATAAAGATTTTATTGATATTGCAATGACTTTAAATCCATCAGATAAAATGAATATAAAACTTCCAGACGGAAAGCAGCGCATAGAAAAGTGGATTTTAAGAAAGGCATTTGAAGATATGCTTCCAGCAGATATTTGCTGGCGTCAAAAAGAACAGTTCTCTGATGGAGTCGGCTACAGTTGGATTGATACCCTCAAAAAAATCACTGAAGAAAAAGTAAGTGACGCAGAATTTGCTCGCCGTGAAAACAGATTCCCTGTAAATCCGCCAAAAACTAAGGAAGAATACTATTATCGTGAAATTTATTCTAGTTTTTTCCCAAGCGACAGTGCTGCAAAAGTTGTTCCTCACGAAGCCGGAGTTGCCTGTTCAACTGCAAAGGCTCTTGAATGGGACGAAGCCTGGTCTAAAATGGACGAACCGTCGGGAAGAGCAATTCAGGGCGTACACAAGGATGCTTACTAGAAAAATAAAATTATGTCAGAAATTTCAGGAATCTTAAATAAACTTTCGGGAACTCAGGAAAAGGAAATTCTTTTGCAGGTGGAAAAGTATTTTCTTCGCATAAAGGATGCACAATCAGACTGGTACGAAAAGTCGCAGTTTTTTTGTCCTGCAGGTTGTGGCGAGTGCTGTAGAGATTTTGAACCTTACCTGCTTGACTGCGAAGCCTTATATGTGGCGGCCTGGCTTTTGGAAAATCAGAGTGAAGTTGCAAAAAATGTTGCGCTAGGAAAATTTCCGTTTGAAAGGCAAAAAGGATGCCAGTTTTGGAGCGAAAATGAACCGCACCACTGCACAATTTACGGCGGTCGCGTTTTTATTTGCCGACTTTTTTGCGCAAGTGCAGTTTTGTCTAAAAAAGGGGCTGCGGGTTTTAAAATCTGTAAATTTTTTCCGGATAAAAAACTTTGTGAGTACAAAAGTCCATTGCAAAAAAACGAAAATTTTTTGCCAGTTAAAAAGCACCGACAGTACAGTCAGAAAGAAACTGAAGAAATTTTTGGAACAATGCCGCCTGTTATGAGCGATTTAATGGAAGAAGCCGAAAATATAGAGCCCGACAGTCACGAAACAAAACTTATGCGAGAAATTTTGCCACAGGAAATCCGGCGCTTAGAGTGGATTATTTCGCTGAATACTGATTCTCAAAAAAAAGCAGCAGAATAATTTTTCTTAGAAAGGCGTTTTTTTGGAAGTCTTGTAAAAATTGCAACCTTTACCAACTTTTTGCTAGACTTCCCAAAATTACAAATTATTTTCTTTTTTCCAAAATTTCTGGATGCTCTGAATAAAATTTATTCTGCTCTTTTTTAAAATCCTCACGCGCATTTATTAAGTCCAAATTTACTTTTGCAATCTTTTTGTAAAGTTCAAAAAAATCTACAGGCTCAAAGTCTTTTTCGTTACAATCTGACTTTTTGAAATTCTTGTTGTCGTAGTGCCAGTTTTCTTCGTCCTGAGCAGTCCAGCCGCCAACTGTTGCCTTTGCAAGAGTTTTTAATTTTCTTACCTGAACAATTTGAAACCATTTTTTACAAAAGAAAGTTTCCAGTGCAGTTCTAAAATTTTTATCGCTTGAAGAAAATTGACAATAAAATTCTTGAGGAGAAGATTTTTTTAAGAATTCTTCAGACGTCTCTTTTGAAATTATTTTGTCTTTTTCGATTTTATCTGCAAAACGAGAAAGCGGATGTTTTTCCATAAATTCTGTAAAAACATCAGAATTTCTAAATGAAGAAAAATTTTCCTCATCAAAAAATTTATATTCGTATAAGCCACCAAAAATTCCCTGACTTAAAGATTCCCTCTTTCTTAAATTTGTTACAGGAAAAATAAAGGCTTCGCTAAGCTGCAAATTTGAAGGAAGCACAGAATTTAATTTCTGAACAAATTCTTTTTCATCAAAATCTTCGTACAAAAGACAAGACGCAATTTCTTCCTCTGAAGAAACGCCCAAAGTCATTGCACTTGCAAATTCAAGGCGTGGCAGCGGATTAAATCCAGAAGTAAATACGATTGGTAGCTGACTTCTTAAAATCGCCTTGTGGAAAATTTCAAGTTGAGAAAGATATGCAGTGTATTCACCACCGTTTTTCCGCGAAAACTTAAAAATTGTTCTGTACAAAACAGGAATATTGCATTCCGGATAAATTTTATGCTTTTTTGGTTCAGCAATTTTTATGCTCTGTGAAACCTGCTGAATTTTTTCTTCAGAATAAACTTCCACTCCATTTTTTGAAGTGCAAATTCCGCAGCGATGATCACAATTATTGGAGCACGCTTTTGTAAGTTGATGAAGATTCGATTTTTCAAGTTCCTTCTTATAAAAATTTTGTGAAGGTCCCAAACTTACATCTGACCACGGCAATTCTTCATCACAAGACCAGTCACGGTAAATCCAGTCCCTTACATTCCAATCAGCTTCATCAAAGGCTTCATTCCAATACTTTATGTTTTCACGAAGATTGTCGTCCCAAGAATCAAAACGCGCACCTTTTTTGTATGCTGAATAAATTATTTTTCCTGCATTACGATTTCCGCGGCTCAAAAGTCCTTCTAAAACAGGAGCATCCCGATTAGATCTTCCTATTTTAAATTTTCCGCGTGGAAGATGCTCGTACAAATAATCATATTTTTTTTGTGCTTCTTCCTGACTTATCTGCTTTGCCCACTGATACGGCGTATGCGGTTTTGGAACAAAAACTCCAACATTTACATTACATTGAATTTTTGTTCTTGCCTGTAAATCAAGCAAAAAATCAGCAATAGCCTTTTCTTCATTTATGTTTACAGGAAGTCCTATCATAAAATAAAATTTTGCACTGCTCCAACCTCTCGATTTTGCTTCTTTTATAATCGATTCAAGGTGCTGAGCATAAACTTCTTTGTTCAAACTTAACTGCGACATTTCATCAGGAGTTTCAACTGCAAAAGTAAGACCGCTTTTTCTTACTTTAGAAAGTTTTTCAAGAATATCAAGAGACGTGCTGTTCACTTTTAAACTTGGTAGCTGAAAGGAAACATTAAGTCCATCATAACGCTCATTTAAAATATCAAGCAATCCGCCTACATTTGGAAAATCCGCACTGCTCAAGGAGTTTAAACTGATTTCTCTGTAGCCCGCATCAAAAACAAGATGATCTATTTCCTGCAAAATAAGATTTAAATTTTTTACGCGCGTTGGTCTGTAATAAATTCCCGCATGGCAAAATCGGCATCCATTCGGGCAGCCTCTCATAATTTCAATTACTCCGTGATCTTGAACAGGTTTTGATGAAGGAAGCGGAAACCACGAAGGAACTGATGCAACCAGTCCAAAATCATTTTGAACATGACGGCGGCTTATCTTGTTTTTTTGAGACGGAGTCCACATAAAGGGCTTTGAGTTTATGTATTCAAGCATTTGCGCCCTTGATTTTCCTGCCAGTTTCATATTTGCAAGTTCATCTGCAAGTTCAAAAAGTGCATTTTCGGCTTCGCCAATCATAATTGCATCAAAAAAATCTGCAAAAGGTGCCGGATTTGTAACTCCACAGCCACCCGCAATTACAATAGGGTCGCCTTGCGTTCTCTCGTTTGCAAAAATTGGAATATGACCGTCCTCAAGCATTGCAAGAACTTCAGTTGCGCCAAGTTCATATCCAATTGAAAAACTCAAAACGTCCACTTCATTAAGCGGCATTCCAGTTTCCAAAGTAAAAAGCGGAACCTTGTATTCTTTTAGAAGATTTTCAAAGTCAAGATCTGGAGCAAAAACTCTTTCGCAGCGAATATTTTTGTTTTGATTCAAAGCATTGTAAATAATTTTGACTGCCAAATTTGACATTGCAATTTCATATTTATCAGGAAAGGCAACTGCAAAATTAAAAAGTTTTTCGTTTGTATGAGGCTTTACAGTAATTCCATATTCTCCGCCAAGATAGCGCGACGGAGACTGAACGAGATTTAACTTCTGACCAAAAATTTTTAAAGGATTTATAAGATTCATCAGACACCAACTGAAAAATCAAGGCGACGACTTTGAACGCTCATTACAAGTCCGATTGAAATAAAATTTGTAAGAAGCGAAGAACCGCCGTAAGAAAGAAATGGCAAAGGAATTCCTGTAATCGGCATAAGACCAATAACCATTCCAACATTAACTACAAAATGGAAAAAAAGCATTCCTAAAATTCCAGAGCAAATATATGCGCCGTAAGAACTGTTTGTCTGTCTTATAATAAAAATTATTTTTATAAAAACAATCAGGAAAACTGTAAACAAAAGAATTCCGCCTACAAATCCCATTTCCTCAGCAAAAATACTAAAAATAAAGTCAGTACTTTGTTCCGGCGTAAATTTTCTGTGGCTTTGAGGACCTTTTAAAAATCCGTGTCCCCATAAATTTCCTGAGCCAACCGCAATTTCTGACTGAATTATGTGCCAGCCAGCACCGCGAGGGTCAATTTCAGGCTTTACAAAAACAATCAGTCTTTTTATCTGGTATTCCATAAGAACATTTCTAAACAAAACTGACAAAAGCAAAGAAATCGTAAAGCAACCTAAAATTATTGCAATCCAGTAAAAATATTTTTTCTTGAACATCAGGTATCCCAAAACGCCAATCAGCGCAACCGCCCCTGACGAAATAAGCACAACAAAAAGAAGCTTTGTGTTTGTAAGAATGTTGATTAGTGGAATATCGACTTTTAAAACCTGTGTTTCAAGAACCGGAAAAATCGTAAACATAATTGCCATACATCCTGTTATGAGCGTAATTAAAAGATATTTAACAGGAATATTTGCAATAAAACACATAAAGAAAAAAATTGGCAAATAAACACTTGCTGACCCCAAGTCTGGCTGAAGAAGAATCAGCGCAACCGGCAAAAACATTATCAACGAAGATAAGGCAAATCTTTTTAACTGATTCTGAGCCTTTGTTTTTTCAAGATATCGTGCAAGAAAAAGAATAAAAATTATTTTTCCAATTTCTGAAGGCTGAATCGAAAATCCACTAAAGCCAATCCAACTGCGAGAATTATTTCTTACAATTCCAAATTTCCAGGTAAAAGCAAGAACAATGCTTATTATTATGTAAAGAATTGGTGAATAATTATAAAATTTTCTGTAGTCAAACAATGCCGTTAAAATCATCAGAACAATTCCTACGGCAGCCCATATAATCTGGCGGATATAAAGATTGTTAGCCTTTACCCCCGAATCGTCAAAAGACGCTGAGTAAATAAAAAGAATTCCAACGGTTGTAAGAATAAGGGTGCAGAGTACCAAAATATAATCAAAACGGTTAAAAATTTTTGTCTTCATTTTATTCCCTTCGCTGTTGAGTCTTATTCGGTTTGTAACCTAAAGTTTTTACAGCTTCTTCATAAGTCTGATCATTAAAAATTCCCTGAATTATCAAACTGTTGGCATAAGGCGCCCACCATTCCCAGTCGTTTACCGCTTCAACCAAAGTTACAACAACAATTTGCTCTTCAGGCGGAGCATCGTAAGGTGCGTAAGAAACCATCCAAGAGTGCCAGTGGCGTGGACCATATCCGTTTACTTCGGCAGTTCCAGTTTTTCCAGCAATTTGAACTGATTTCAAATTCATTGGATAAGCGGCAGTTCCGTTTGTAATCGTATAACGCAAATTCTCCTGTACAGTTTTCCATACATCTTCAGAAATTGTTGAGGAATGAAGAATTTCCGGCTTAACTTCAGAAATTATTTTCCCAGAAGCAGGATCCCGCACTTCCTTTAAAAGATGAGGTTTGTAAATAATTCCCTTGTTTACAATCATCGCCATCATATCAGCTACATGCAGCGGAGTTGCAGTTGTGTACCCCTGACCAATGGAAATATTCATTGTATCGCCACCAAGCCACTTTTCATGGAATCTTTTTTCCTTCCACTGTGCGGTTGGAACAAAACCTGTACTTTTACTAGGTAAGTCAATTTCAAGACTCTTTCCAAAACCAAATTCCTGCGCATAAGAAGAAATTTTTTCAACTCCAAGATTATCTCTTCCAACAACCCAAAAGTACACATCGCAAGACTGAGCAAGCGCATTTTTCAAATCCAAATAACCATGACCTGGTCTTAATATGTGGCACGAAAAGTCCCGTCCGCCATATTTTATCAGTCCCGGGCACTCAATTTTCTTTTCAGGCGGAATCGCATTCTCATTTAAAATCGCCGCAGTCATAATCGCTTTAAAAGTAGACGCTGGCGGATAAACTGCATTCACAGCCCTGTTCAAAAGCGGATTATTTTTTTCGTTTATGAGTCTTGTGTACTGAGCCGCAGAATCATCTCCCGAAAAAATATTTGAATTAAAATAAGGATAAGAAACCATAGCAAGAATTTCACCTGTAGCAGGCTGAAGCACAATTGCCGCACCAACTCTATCTCCAAGTGCTTTTTCAGCTAAAGTCTGAATCGAAGTGTCTATGGTTAAAACAAGATTTTTTCCGCTTTCTGGAGGTTCAATTATAGGCTCATAATCCAAAACTCTGTTATTTGCATCTACAGTGCGAATAATCCGCCCTTCTTTACCCTGAAGCAATTTGTCGTACTGCTTTTCAATTCCTGTTTTTCCAATAACTGAATTTCCTGTATATCCTTGATTGTACAAAAGATTCAATTCTTCGCGTGTAATATTTCCTACATACCCAAGAACATGACTTAAGGAACCGCTTTCAAGATAATTTCGGATTGGTTTGTTGCGCCAAGAAACGCCAGGCAGGTCAGTTATATTTTCTGCAATATTGCTGATAACTTCAAAAGTTACATTAGACTTAATTTCGTGGCTTATATAAGATTTTCGTGCATCTTCTGGAAGTTTTTTGTCGATTTCGTTTTTTGACATTCCTAAATAGCCAGCAAGTTTCGTAACAACCGTGTCAAAAAGTTCCGGGTCAATTTCTCCGGGCGTCAAATCAACTGCAAAAGAGTCATTGTTTATAACCATAGGAAAGCGCGCATTTCTATCAAAAATTTCACCGCGCTGAGCTGCAATAACAGAAACTGTACTTGAAATAATTTCAGAACGGCTTCTGTATTTTTCGCCTTCCAAAATCTGAAGTGAAAAAAGCCTTACTGAAAAAGCAATAAAAACCAGTGCAATTAGAAGAACTAAAACAAGGAGCTTTTTGTTTTTTACGGCAGTGTCGTCCTCCTGATTAAATCTGTCAAATTCGCTCATTAAATATTTGTCTCCGGTTTTAAAACTAATGATTTTTTAAAAATATTAAGGAACATAAAAACAAAAGGAGCAAGAATTGTATTAAATCCAAGTTGAATTAAAAACTGCCACGAAAACGGATTAAAATATATCATAGCGTTTGGATAAAGAAGCGAAATTACAAAAAGCAGCAACGCCTTTAACAAAGTACCTAAAAATCCAAGAAAAAGCGGAAGTAAAAAACCTTCTATATTTACGATTTTATAAAACAGCCCGGCAATATAGCCGATTATTGGTCTGAGCAAGCAGTTAAGTCCAAAAGGTCCAGCGCTAAGAAAATCAAGAATTATACCAGAAATAAAGCCAGAACCTTCTCCGCACAAAGTTCCGTTGTGAACAGCAAAATAAATTATGCACAAAAGAGAAATATCAGGAATTGCAGGCAAAAACATCAAATTTGATAAAACTGCATTTTCCAAAAGTGCTGAACATAAAAGAACAAAAGAACTTGAAAGAAAAAATCTAAGCATTATTCAACTCCACAAAAACCCAAGTGTAAACATCAGTTTTAGGACTAAGTTTTTAAGCACATTTGTAATAAAATAAAAATGTACACAAAATAATAAAGTTTTCGCCGCAAACTTTTAGAAGATAAAAAGTCGCCTATTTTAGCGTTTTTTACCTTACATCCACTTTATTTTCATCGTACGGAATTTTGTCATTTTTTAAACTTTGGTCAATAACTAAAACTGTTTCCAAGCGTGCAAAATCAATAACAGGATCAAGTTCAATATCAAGATTTGAATCATAATCAAGCACATTTATTTTGGAAATACGACCAATTGGTATATTTTTCATATAATTTCCGTTTTCGCCACTCGTGATTACAATATCGCCAAAATTAAGCTCGCCTGCATCTCTTTTTCTGATATACTGCATTTTCAAAGGTGAATACGCTGAACCAGTGCCGCTTACAATTCCAACATCCCGCGTATTTTCTATTCGTCCAGAAATATTGCACTTTAAATCGTAAACCGGCATAACCTGACTCGTTGTAAGTCCCACAGTTACAATTTTACCAACAACCCCCACGTTTCCATTTTGAACTGCAATAACAGGCATACCTTTTTTTATTCCATTTTTTATGCCCTTGTCGATTGTAATTCCTGAAAAAATTGAATTTACGTCTCTTCCAATAATCTGAGAAGCAATATTTTTATATTCATAATTTGACGCAAAACCAAGTTGCTCCTTTAACCTCTCATTTTCTTTTCTAATTTCAGCATTGTTCCGCTGCATATACTCATAATCCTTAAGTTTTTCCTCAAGGATTTTGTATTCTTTTTCCAGAACAACAATTTCGTGAACCGAAGTAAAAAATTTTCCTACTCCATCGGCAACAAGATGAACACCTTTTTGCATTGTGGAAAATTTTTTACTTCGGTTCACGAAATTGTTGTTCT
>CAZXCR010000044.1:0-2972 GCA_964639315.1 uncultured Treponema sp.
TTATTTTTTAACGCCCAATGTGTGGCTAAGAAAACACAATAGCCGTTCAAAACCGTAGGTTTTGAATGCCAACCCTGAACAGCGGGATTTCTAAAAAAAATTTACTGCCGGAACGAAAAAAAATCCCTAAAATGTAAAAAAATTTGCTCCAAAAAAAACAGGAAGCACACAAAATACTTCCTGCTTGTGATTATAAACTTGTTAACTAGCGTTATTTTGCAGAGCACACCACACGAAAGCCTGTAAGACTATTACGCTGGTTTGGCAGCTGAGCGTATATTCCAACATCAATAATAGCGAGGTCAGCAGTATCTTGCCAACAGCTATCGCCACATGAACGTTTTTCGTAAGTAGGAGAATCAGGGCCTGTAGGGTCAGTTACATCGTCTGTACCTATTTCTTTTCTCTTTTTGTAACTTCTGTCATAACACCATTCGTTTACGTTACCAGTCATATCGTAAAGTCCTAAGCGATTTGGTCTTTTTCTTCCTACTTCATGTGTTCCTTTGCCATCAGGTGTTGTAGTTACATCATCACTTTCTGTTATACCAGTTTTGTTGTTGTAACGGTACCAGCCTATATCATCAATTCCGCAGTCTTGATCATCCATACCAGGATCAACTTCAAGTGAGAAGTCTGTTCCGCTGTATGCAAATTTCCAATCTGCTTTTCTTGGATCACCACCGCGAGCTGCGTATTCCCATTCAGCTAAAGTTGGCAGACGGTAGCCGTTTTTAGTCATATCCAAAGTTACATTTGCTTCTGTAATATGATTTTCTTCAACTTTTGTTACTGTGATTGTATAAGCAGGTTCTAAGCCTTCCTTTGTACTTCTTGCATTACAGTAATAAACTGCATCGTACCAAGTTACGTTTTCTACAGGGCGTTTTTCTTGTGTTTCGCCTAATGAAGCAATATCAAGGGCATATTCTGTACTGCCAGCTTTGCATAAAGAAGGTTCTGCATCGAGAGTGCATTCTGTTCCGTCTACATTCACTTTTTGATTTTGCATTACATCTTTGTAGTCTGCCTGAGTTACTTCATACTTACAAATATAAAAGTCGCTTAAAGTTACTGTACGACCATCGCTGAATACACCTCCGCAATAACTCTCGTTGTATACAGCGTTTTTTACTGTACCACCAGTAACTTTTACCATGTCTTTAAGAATTGATTTTTCCATTTTTTTCTCCTTTTGAAAGATTTTCAATAAAAAATAAAACAACTGTTCTACTTTTGCAAAGTTTTATTTTATTTTTTCCCAAACAGACCGCCAAAGGCTTTTTTTAAAGTGTCTTTTGTGCTGCTGATGGTCTTTTTTACTTCGTCATTTTCTTTTATTTTATTTGCAACGTTTCCGAGCATTGTGCCTATGCCAGCAGAAAGATTTTTTGCAACTATGGCAGCAGTTCCTGTTTTGATTTTAACTGTACCCTTGCCAAAGTCTTTTTCTGCGTACTCTTTAAGTTTTTTTAGAACTTCAGATGAAATTTCTGTTTCGCCTTCAATGCAAACAGTTTTTAATGACTTACAGCCCTTAAATGGATCACCAGCAATTTCTGTAATGGTAGAAGGAATTATAAAAGTTTCCAGTGCTTTACAATCTTCTACTACTGATTTTTCTAGTTTTGTTACACCACTTGGAATTGAAAGGGTTTTTAATGATTTACATTCATTAAAAGCATACTGTCCAATTTCAGTTACGGTAGGAGGAATTGTAATTTCTGCTAACTTTTCGCAGCCTGAAAAAACAGAGCCTTTTATTGTTTTAAAACCGTCTGGAAGCTTTATAGATTCAAGCGACTTACAGCCTTTGAATACTCCCCATCTTAGCATAGCTAATTTATTCGGTAATGTAACTGAATTAAGATTAGCACAGCCTGTAAAGGTTGCTTCTCCTATGATTCTTTCTGCAACAACAGTTTTTAGTGATGAACAGCAGGCAAAGACTCCGCGTGTAAGTTCTTTTCCATCAACTTTTGCACTGTAAGAGCCTATTTTTTTTAAATTTGCAGGAATTGTAATTTTAGAAACGCTTGTTCCCTCGAATGCACCACCTTCAATTTCTTCTACACTAGACATTATTTTTGTTATTTCGTCTTCTGATAAAGCAGTACAGTTTTTGAATGCTTCCTGCCTTATTATTTTAACGCTTGAAGGAAGATTTACTTTTGTAAGGGCAGTACAGTCATAAAACATTCCTGTGCTAACTTCAGTAAAACCTTCTGGAATTGTAACTTCTTTAAGTGATTTACATTTGCTAAAAATGTAATTTCCAGTTATTTTTGCAGATGGTGAAATTTTAACTTCTTTTAGCGATTCACATTCTTTAAATACTCCAGTGCCACTTATTGTTGCGTTATCCGAAATTGTAAGTTCTTTAAGTGCAGTGCAAGATATAAATGCTGCATCTCCTACATCTACATTTCCTGGAATTACAATAGATTCAAGACCTGTTTCGTCAAAAGCCCATTTACACAGTTTTTTTAAATTTTTAG
The DNA here is from genome assembly GCA_964639315.1 of uncultured Treponema sp. Lineage (GTDB taxonomy): Bacteria > Spirochaetota > Spirochaetia > Treponematales > Treponemataceae > Treponema_D. The sequence continues at coordinate 2,499 of CAZXCR010000044.1, forward strand.
GAAGTGTAATTGATGTTAAAGCGGAACATCTTACAAATGCTCCTTCTTCAATTTCTTCAAGACTTTCTGGCAAAGTTACGGATTTTAGCTGAGTACACTCTTTGCAAGCTCTGTTCCCAATTTCAATAACTCCTTCAGGAACAACAAGTCTGCGAACCATTTTGTCTACTTCTATAAGGGTTGTTTTATCTGGGCTGTAATATGCGCCGTCAATTAAAACGCATTTTGCAAGCATTGCTTCGTGTTCTTCTTTTTCTTTTTGCGCCTGCCGTTCACGTTCTCTTGCTGTCTGTGCCTGTCTTTCTCGTTCAGCCTGTTCTCTTCTTCTTTCTTTTTCGCCGCGGGTCATAATTCCGTGCTGAGAAAAATATGTACTTCTGCAGCCAGCAGAACAGAAACCGTTTCCAAGAAGATTTCCTATAGAAGAAGAACTTGAATCAGGGAAATTTGAATTTCCTGCCTGATAGTCATCAT
>CAZXCR010000044.1:3072-9079 GCA_964639315.1 uncultured Treponema sp.
ATAGAAGAAGAACTTGAATCAGGGAAATTTGAATTTCCTGCCTGATAGTCATCATTGTCACCACGATTTACCCACATACCATCAGCCCAAAAACAAAAATTTATCATTTTCTTTACCTTCCTATTTTTTTATTCAGTTTTTGTCCAAGACTGCCGTTCGTAAGTATATTCATCTTTATTATCTAAAGGCTTAAACTGCAGGAATTTTAAGGAGTTTGCACTGTTGCCATTGTATGTAAATGCATACCATACTCCCTGATTTCTGTGATTGTACAAAACAAAATTTCCTTCATCGTTTGCAATGTATGTACCCTGCGTTACGTCGCCATCGCTGAATTTTAGTGTTGCCTTTCCGTCTTTACCAAAGGTAATAGTTGCGTCGTAAGCATCATTCCACTTTCCACTGTAAGTTTTGCCACTTACTTCTTTTGCATTTTCCGGTACAAAGCTTGCATTTTTGTTAACGAAAAAAGGTGTATATCCAAAAGTATATGAAGTTTTATCTTTGCCTTTTTTTACTATTTCTTTAGTTTTGTCTTTTTTAGGTGCAGGATAGATGATATTTCCGTCAGCGGTGTACCAAAAGAATACGTCAGAATTTTCTTTTCCAGTTCTCTTTAATGTGATTAAACGATTTTTTGTGTCTACTGTGTAAGTGTGTTCTGCTGCAGTTTCTGGTATGGTGCGTAAGGAACTGTAATTATGTGAAATTCCGTCTTTTGTTAAGAATACTTGGGTTGTTGACTGCGGTTTATTGTTTTTAATGGTAACAGCGTTGTATTCTTTACCAACGACTATATCCATTTCTGAATTGTATGTTTTTTCAAAAGCGGCGCTTGCTTTAGCATTCCTTCGTGCAACCTGCTTTTCTGAAAGTTCTACTCTGTTACCGAATGAAACTGCTCCAAAAATTGTACAGGCAACAAAAATAAGCAAATAGCAGTTTATGCTAAAAGCAGGAGCTCGTTTTCCAATGAATATAAATAGCGTTGACTCAATAAGTGGACAAATAACGGCAAGAAGTAAAATAAGAAGCGGCCAAGCATTGGTAAAAAACAGCCAAAAACCAAGTGATGCATTTCTAATGGCTGAAGGAGCATTCCTTAAAATCAAATTTCCTAATACAAACGAAAGAATTAAACCTATAATCGAATAACCTACATTATCTAGCAAGAAAAAGCGGATAATTCTGTAGAAAAATCCTTTGACGGTTTTTTCATTTGCCATTTTTACTTTTCCTTCAAAGGCTCTTTCTTTTTCTTTTTCGTTTTTCTTTCTATCAATTTTGTCTTGCTTTGCTGCCCCTGAGTACTCGTAGCATCGTTGGCTGCAATAATAGTCTCCGCGGAAAGACATAATTCCTCTACCTTCTGGAATATAGTCTCCACACCATTTACATTCTTTTAAGCCCATCTAAAACCTCCTTATATAGACTTTTTTTGATATTGAAACCCCTATTAAAAATTATTTGGTGTTACTTCGTGATTTGTTGAAAAACTGCGGTATGATTTGTGAATTTGCTCAAAATCTTAAAATCAGTTTTATCTTCTAAACTGAAAACTATTATAGTTGCGTTTTATTTTTTGTAGTGAGTAAGCCTACATTTAAAATTGTGATTATGTGTAGAAAAAATTGTGAAAATTGCACAGGTTTTATGTGAGTAGAGTAAAATGCCTTTGGTATTGACAAATATCATAGGAGTTCAGAATGACTCGTAAATTTGCGCCTGTTACTGATAAAATTTCTTGTCCTGTAAAAATCTATTTCTTAATCAAAAATTCTATTAGGTCAAAATTCGAGTTTTTGCAATTTTTATTTACTTGGAGCGAATTTGCCCTCCTGCCAAAAATTTTTATTCTTTCCGGCTACAAATTTTATTAGGAAACCCGCTGTCCAGGGTTGCGCTTTCGCTCCATTCAAAACCTACGTTTTTGAACGGCTTCGCCGCCCTTACCATCGGGGCTAGGCTTGGCTAGCTATATTTTTGTAAATTTTGTTTAAACTCGAAATTCGACCTATTAGTAACAGGCTCAACCACCGTGGGCGCGATTGTTACCAATAAAATTTTTTCTCTAGCAAAAGAAAACTTAGCCCGGATTGTAGCGGCGCGCCGAAGGCGCGTTCTGGAGCGAAAGCGGAAGAATGTAGGCGAACTGCCGGAACCGCGGAAAGCCGGTTTTGTAATAAAATTTTCTGCAGAGCGCAATTTGCGCGATAAGTGAATTTTTTACTTTGAAAAAAAATTTGCTCCAGAAAAAAAAGATTTCACACGCAGGCTGTTTTATAAAAAAATTCTAATGTCAGCGTTTTTGATAATGTGGTAAACTGAATTTGTGTATAAAAATCATAGTGTTTTAAAAACAATTATTGTGTGCGTAGTAGCAGAAGCTTTGAATTTGCTTACGGTGTTTATTTTTTACAATACACTGAAAATGCCGCTTTTTTTTGATACGATTTTTACTGTTGCAGTGGTATTTTATCTTGGTTTAGTTCCGGCTTTGTGCGTTTCTGTTGGGTACAATGTAATTGATTCCCTTTTGTGGATTAGAGAGTCAGGGTTTTTTGATCCATTTATTTTGATGTACGGAATTTGCGGAATTTTAATAGTTGTTTCAACCTGGCTTATAGCAAGAAACAAAGAAGAGTTTAAAATCAGTTTTCCTGTAACTTTTCTTTACCTGCTTTTAATTGCGCTTCTTTCGTCTTTATGTACAACTATTGCGGGCGGAATAATTGATTTCTTCCATTACAAATATTACGAAATAACAAGTATGATGAATCCGATTAAAAATTTTACAGAAAGTTTTGTTCATCAGCATTTTTCTTTTTTGGTTTCCTGCATTCTTGCACAAATTCCTGTTTCTTTTTTAGACAGACTGATTGCAACTTTAAGCGGATATGGCGTTTATAAAATCTGTGATAAAATCGATAAAAAATTATGGATACACTGAACACTGCTCAAAATATTCAGGAACTGGAAGCAATCATTAAGAACTTTACAACTTATTTTATTGTTCTTGATATAGTTTTTTTTATTTTACTTTTTGCCTGTATATTTACGCTGATAAGATATTTAAAATCAAAAAAGAAGCTTAAGGATTCGGACGAATATATTAAGTATGTTATTCAGGGACAGGAAGAAGAGCGGGGACGTATTTCGCGCGAACTTCACGATACTGTAGCCCAGAATTTAAGATACTGCAAAAGTCTTTGTAAAAAAGAAAGTATTGAAGAAAATTTACCGGAACTTTCTGATTTTTTGTCAAAGTCGCTTACAGAAGTGCGAAGTTTGAGTTACAACCTTTCGCCGCCGGATATTAGCAAAAATGATTTTTTGTTTTGCATAAAAAATTTGTGTTCAGATTACATTGAAACTTCCAAACTTTCTATAAGACTTTCGATTTTGGACAAAACAGACGTTTCTTTTCTTAATGAAAATCAAATACTGAATTTGTATCGCATTATTCAGGAATCGTTGATTAATATTGTAAAGCACGCGCACGCTGATGAAGCTGTAATTATGATTCGCAATGAAAATGGAGAGCAGGAAAAAGGTTTGTATATTTTTATAAGTGATGACGGACAAGGCTTTGATACAGAAAAAATTGATAGTCGCCATCATTATGGAATTGAAGGAATGAAAACAAGAGCAAGGCTGATAGGAGCTCTTTTTTCTATAAAATCAAATATGAATGAAGGAACGCAAATCAGTATTTTTATGAAAAAAAATTAAAATCTAACGGGATTTTTTTGTTAAGAAACAGATTTTTATTAACTTGCTGATTTTTTTAAGGAAACAGGAAATGTCAGAGAAAACATTTTTTATTATTGAAGATCATACAGTTACAAATATAGGACTTAGGCAGCTGCTGGAAGAAAAGACTGGCGCAAAGTGTTTAGATTATGCTTTTTCAAAGGACGAAGCAGAAGAAAAACTGGGAATAGTGGAGCCTACTGTTTCCCACGTAACTTTACCAGATATAATTATTCTGGATTTATTTCTTGGTAAGGACAGCGGACTTGAGCTTTTAAAAGAAATTCATTCAGAGTATCCTTTTTTAAAAATTCTTGTGTATTCTATGTATTCAAAACCTGGAATTCTTACTTTAGTTTTAGAAGAAGGAGCTCACGGATTTGTAGAAAAATCTGCGCCAGAAAGTGTTTTAATAACTGCCGTAAAAAATATTTTGAATGGAGAAACCTTTGTTCAGCAGAATCTTGTGTCTCCGCTTTTTACATACAAAACAATGTACGACGGACTTACAAAGCAGGAACAAAATATTCTGCGTAAAATTTTTGAACAAAAAACCCGAGAGCAAATTTCAGAAGAATTAAATATTGTTCCCCGCACAGTTGATAATTACCTTTGCCGTATCTTTGAAAAAACTGGCTGCCACGGAATAGAAGAATTATTCGCTAAATTTGTAAAATGATATCTTAAAAAATTTTTGGCGGTAAAAAAAGCTTAGCCCGGCGTGGAAGGAGTGCCGAAGGCAAGTATTTTTTCGAAGAAAAAATACCGGAGCGAAAAGTCGCAAGCTTACGCTTGCTAACGAGTTTGTCGCAAGCGACAAACTCGCGGTCTTTTTGTTAAAAAAAATCTATTTCTTAACAAAGCAATTCTACGAGTTTCGCCTGCCGGAACGAAAAAAATTTCCTAAAATGTAAAAAAGTATGCTCCAAAAAAAATGTCAACGGATTTTTAATTATTACCTTTCGCTAACTTAAATTTTTTTTATAAAATGCTTTCACTTTTTTAGAGGACTTTAAAAATTACATCCCACGTGAGGGAGTAGCAAACGGTTTGTAGAAAATCGTAACAAGTCAACATACTGGTTAAAACCTGGCTTGTTTTAAATTGCGAGACTCATGTATATGCAAAGTATCAGGATGATGCTGTAAAAGCTATACATGTGTCAGAGTTTATTTGAATTTTATGACCTTGTGCAGTTTTTGCTGTATGAGGTCTTTTTTTTTTGCATTTTATTTGGGAAATTTTAATTTTTTTAGTTACGTGGCGAAATTTTTTACCTAGGAGAAAAATGATGAACTGGGATTTTATGTTTTTTGTAAACAGTATGCTTTTGGGCGTAGGTCTTGCAATGGACGCATTTTCGATTTCACTGGCAAATGGTTTAAACGAAAATTCAATGAAAAAAGGCAGAATGTGTTTTATTGCTGGAGTTTACGCTTTTTATCAGTTTTTAATGCCTATGATTGGCTGGATTTGCGTGCACGAAATTGCAGAAAAATTTACTGCATTCCAAAAATTTATTCCGTGGATTGCACTTATCCTTTTGCTTTTTATTGGCGGAAAAATGATTGTGGAAGCGATTCTTGAAATTTCTAAGAATAAAAAAGTTGCCGCTGGTAAAGACAACGCTAACGATGCTGCTAGTAATGATGAAAATTCCGCTGTTTTACCAGAGTCGCAAAAATCAGCAAAAAAGAAACTTACCTTTTCGCTTCTTATGCTGCAGGGAATTGCAACTTCCATAGACGCACTTTCTGTTGGATTTACAATCGCAACTTACAATCTTGCTATGGCTGTAACTGCTTCGCTTATAATTGCGGCGGTAACTTTTGTAATCTGCTTTGCGGGGCTTGCAATTGGTAAAAAAGCCGGTACAAAACTTGCTGACCGTGCCGGAATTTTGGGCGGATGTATTTTAGTTTTTATTGGAATTGAAATTTTTGTAAAAGGCGTGTTCTTTTAGGACGTTTTAAAAGATAGAAAGTTAGTTAAGGTCAGTTAAGGACATTTTTAAGAGTGAGCAAAACTGCTAAAATCTTTTACAGATTTGATGTAGAATAAATGGGTTGAATTTCGAGTTTAAACAAAATTTACAAAAAAGGTGAAAAAGCCTAGCCCCGATAGTTGACTAAAATGCTAAAGCATTTTACTCGTCGAGTTTGTCGCAGGCATATGAGTGCTTCCCGAGTTTTCTTGCGAAAACTCGTAGATTCTTTTTGTTAAGGAGAGAATTTTTTATTAAAGCAGAATTTTG
>CAZXCR010000045.1:0-8999 GCA_964639315.1 uncultured Treponema sp.
AACCTTCGGTTTTGAACGGCTTCGCCGCCCTTACCATCGGGGCTAGGCTTGGCTAGTTATATTTTTGTAAATTTTGTTTAAACTCGAAATTTGCCCTTTTAACAAAGTTTTTTTACGAAAACCCTTCCGTCCTTCGATAACGTTCATCGTTTTTGGCGGAAGGCTTTTTTGTTTGGTGACGTATAGGACGTTTTTTCTTACAAATTACATAAAAATTCTTCTGGAGTAACTGCTTTTACTGGAGAAGTTTCTCTGCATCTATATCACCCGGAATTATGCCCGCGGCGGCATTGAGGGAATCAATCTTTTTTTGGATACGGCGGGAAAACTTTTTCTTTCCTTCTTCTGGCAGAATTTTCAGTCCATACTGTGAAGCACTGTCTTTAAATTTTGTTGGATCTGCAAAAAAATCGGAATATGAAACAACAACCATTTTCAGCCTCCAAAGAAAATATAGCATAGAAAATTTTAACTTCCCACAATGTTTTTCGTGTTTTGGAACAGAACTCGAGTTGCCTGATGACCTTATCTTTTTGCAACAACACAAAACCGCGCAAATTCCGCCAGCGCACAAGCGCACACGCAATTTTAGAGCAACTAATCATCAATTTCACATAAATACTCTTTTGTTGTGAGCATTTTTACGTGAAGAGGGCAGAGTCCCGAAAGAATTAGTTTTGTGGCTTCTTCTTTTGGCTTGTCTAAGCCCGAAACTGCATCGGTTAAGTAAACGGTGTAAATTCCCTGGTCAATAAGTTCGATTACTGTTGAAAGTACGCAACATTCCGCAATTACGCCTGTAATTACAACGCGACCCGATTTTTTTGCCCGAGCAAGAACCTGCGGAATCGAAAGCGAAGAATAAACACTTTTTGTGTAAAGAGGAAATTTTTTAAGTTCCTCAGCAAATTCATCAATCATTTTGTTTGCGTAAGAATTGTTGTTTACGTCGGAATATTTTTGATTGTAATCTTTCCAGCAGCCACAGGGATTTTTTTCATTCGCAATAAATCTTGTAAAAATTACATTTTGCAGTCCGCTAGAAATAATCGATTTTATGTTTGCAGCGGCACCTTCTGTGTTAAGGCATTCCCATTTTCCGCCTTTTTTGTAAACATTTTGCATATCAGTAACTAAAAGTAAGTCGTTTTCTTTCATATTTTCTCGTCTGCACCTCTTCGACACAAAGTTATCATAGACCACTTTGCAATTTTGCGCGAGTTCGTAATGAAATTTTTTTTGTTGATAAAATTTTTTGGAGCAAATTTGTCGCAACCTTATGGTTACGTATGCCCACATTCGTGGGCAACACGAGTTTCGGCAAGCGAAACTCGTAGGATTGCTTTGTTAAGGAATAGATTTTTTCTTAACAAAAAGACCGCGAGTTTGTCGCTCGCGACTTTTTCTCGCGCACACCGTGCGCTCGGCTGCAAATTTTATTAGGAAACCGGCTTTTCGCGGTTTCATTCAAAACCTACGGTTTTGAACGCTGCGCGCTGCTACAATCCGGGCTAGGCTTGGCTTGTGAATAGAAAATTTTATTGGCAACTCGGGGAGCGGGTGTTACTGATAGAATTTCTTGTTAAGAAATAAATTTCTTCTTAACCGAAAATTTTGTCAGTAACACCCGCGCCTCCAGTGGTTTAGAAATAGATTTTTTATTAACCAAAAATTTTATCAGTAACAGACGCTTGATTTCGACTCTCTCAATCGGCGCGGGCTTTTTTCTAACGCATATTCTGCGCTGGTTACCAATTAAATTTCTTGTTAAGAAAAAATTTATTGCTTAACAAGAATCACATTTTGCCCTATCATCTTCTTTCGAGGATTTTATGACAAAAGAAGAAAGAATTGAAACTGCTGGTATGTTAAAGGCTAGCGGAAAAGCTAACTGTACTCAGGCAGTCCTTAAAGTTTTTGAAGAAGAATTGAAATTTGACAGCGAATTTCTTATGAAAATGAGTGCTGGGTTTGCTGCAGGAATGGGCTGCATGGAAAGTACTTGTGGCGCTTTGATTGGCGCAGTTATGGTTGCAGGAATTTTTTCAGATGGAATTGGAACTGCGCGCTATTCAAAAGAAATTGTTAAGAAATTTTCAGAAAGTTGTGGCGCTACAATTTGTAAAGATTTAAAAGGTGTTGAAACAAAAAAAGTTTTGTGTGAATGCCCGCAGTGCGTAAAAAATGCAGTAAAAGCACTTTACGAGGTTCTTGGCGAAAAACTGCCGGAATAAAAAAAAAGACTTTAAAACAAATTTTACCCCGCTAGAAATAAAATTTTTCGTTCTTGAAAAAAAGCCTAGCCCGAGCTGTAAGGCCGCGAAGCGTTCCGAAGCGCAAGCGAAGGAATGAAAGCCTGAAAGGGCGGTCGAAGAAGAAAAATTCGCTCCAAAAAAAATTTTTTATTGATTTTCGAAAGCCAATAATTTTTATATATTTTATTTTAGGAAGGTTTTTGGACTGCTTGCCCTTAACCTTGCTATTTTAGATTTTTTTAATTTAGTGCGGCTTACACAAGATGCGCTATTTTTTAGGAGCTTGGCGTGGACGTTATTACACTTTCTAATTTGCGAAAAATTTATCCGCTTGGAAAACAGGAAGTTGAAGCGGTTAAAGGGGTTTCGTTTTCTGTTAAAAAGGGCGAATTTGCTGCAATTTCAGGGCCTTCTGGTTCTGGAAAATCTACTATTTTAAATATGATTGGACTGATTGACATTCCTTCTGACGGTTCAATTGTTATAAACGGAATTGATGTTTACAAGGGCGTAAATCTTTCGGAAAGCCAAGTTAAAAGCAACCGATGGGCTGATTCTGGCGACAAAAAATTCCGCAAAAAGTACAGAAATTCCCTTCCGTCAAAACTCGACAAAAGAATAACTTCTTTGCGCCGCTCTCAACTTGGATTTATTTTTCAAACCTTCAATTTAATTCCCGTGTTAAATGTTTACGAAAACATTGAATTTCCTTTGCTGCTTGAATCTAGCGACACTGCCTCTAAATCTCCGGTTGATTCTTTTTCTAAACAGCAGAAAAAAGAGTGGATTGAATTTCTTATGGAAAAAGTGGGGCTTACTTCGTGGAAAGATCACAAAGCAACTGAACTTTCTGGCGGTCAGCGGCAGCGAGTTGCAATTGCGCGGGCTCTTGTTACAAAAGCGCCGGTCATTCTTGCGGACGAACCTACGGCAAATCTTGATTCAGTAAATTCAAAGCAAATTCTTTCGCTGATGAAATCTTTAAATAAAGATAGCGAACTTCAAACCACCTTTATTTTTTCTACTCACGATTCCAGAATTGTAGATATGTGCGATCACGTTGTTCATTTGCTTGACGGCAAAATTGTAAATGATGAATACAAAAGTGCGAGCGACATTTACGGTGCGGAGGTAAGATAATGTCTACGATTTTCCGGCTTGCGCTGCGAAATTTAAAGGAACATAAGTCTAAAACTATAATCATTTCGCTTTTTTTGATTTTTGGCGTGGCGATTGTGATTTTAGGAAATTCTTTTTTGGAAAGCGTTAATCGCGGTCTTGAAAAAGATTTTAGGCAGAATTATACAGGCGATTTGGTTTTTTCGGCAGTTCCAGAAAAGGGCGACATAATTGATATTTTTGAAGTGCATTCCACGAACATAAGTGGAATTCTTCCGCAAATTCCGGCGCTCCCTGAACTTGAAAAGGTGCAGTCTCTTATTGACCAAAATCCTAAAGTTAAAATCAGTACAAAGCAAATTTCAGCGCAGGTTCTTTTTGCAAAAAATGGTGAATTCGATATGACTTCGATTACAGAAGACGACAATCTTGAACTTAGCGATTTGCCAATTGCAATGCTTTTTGCAGGCGAAACTGATTCTTACTGGAAGACTTTTTCTAAAATCAACATAAAAGAAGGCACTCTTCCGCGCTCTAAAACTGATGACATTTTAATTGATACTAGAGTTGTAAAAAGTTACGAGCGAGTTTACAAAGAAAAACTTTGCGTTGGAGACAAAATTCTTTTGATGGGCGCAAATTCAAAAGGCGTTATTCGCGAAGGAACTGTGTGTGGAATTTTTACTCCGCCAGACGAAAACAGCGCGATGTTCCAAATTATTTACTGCGCTCCGGAACTTGCACGTTCTTTTGCTGATTTAACCTACGCTTCAAGTTTTAAAGAAGAACTTCCTGATTCAGTAGATTTAAATCTTTCTTCAATGGACGAAGATGAACTTTTTGGTGATATTTTTGACGAAGAATTTGAAATTTCTGAAGATTCGTCGCTGAATTCTCAAAGTTCAACTGATTTTAACAATATTTTAGGCGACACAAGTTTGCGCAACGAACTTAACACCACAGACAGCGGTTCCTGGCATTTTATTCTTGCAAAACTCGAGCATCCGAACGAAGCAAAAAAAGTAATTTCTCAGTTCAATCAGCTGCTTAAGGAAAATGGAATTAATGATGTGCAGGTAATGGACTGGAAGCAGGCAGCGTATTCTTATTCAGGAACAGTTGAAGGAATCAGCGTAATTTTTAACATTCTGATTGTGATTCTTGCAGTTGTAGTTTTTATAATCATTATGAACACAATGACGCTTTCTGTAATCGAACGCACTTCTGAAATTGGCACGATGAGGGCAATTGGCGCTGACAAGAAATTTATAAATATTCTGTTTTTTACGGAATCTTTTTCCTTAACATTTTTTTCTTCGCTGATTGGAATTGTACTTGCCCTAATTCTTTCTGCAATTTTTAACGCCTGCAATTTTACTGTAAGCAACGAAATTGTAAAAATGATTTTAGGCGGCGGTTTGCTACATTTTAGTCCTACTCCAAAAATTATAATTTTAACTTTGCTAATTGCAGTTGCCGGCGGAATTTTAAGCAACATTTATCCGGTTACTTCGGCATTAAAAATCACTCCGCTAAAAGCGCTTTCAAAAGGAAGTGAATGATGAACAAAATTCTTAGTCTTACATTTAGAAATTTAAGCAGACAAAAAAGACGCAACTTTATTCTTGCACTTGCAATCGCATTTGGATTTTTTGTTGTTACTGCAATTGATGGACTTACAAGCGGAATGGTAGAAAATCTTGAAGAGCAGATTACGCAGCTTACCGGCGGTTCGGTTTTGATTAAGGGTTACGAAAAAATTCCTCCGTCAGAAAATAACAAAAAATCAACTCTGCTGGGAATTATCCGCGACAAAGACTATATTCTTAACACGGTAAACAGCTTGAACATTGACTACAAATATTATTCGCGTTATTCAATCGCTTCAGGTCAAATGATTTTTGAAGGTAAAAAATCAATGATTCAAGTTTACGGCTACGATTTACAGGATTCGCATCTTGCAGAAAGTTTTAGCATTGTTTCAGGAAGCAAAGAAAATTTTAATGACCCGCGCGCGCTTATAATCAGCGACAAAACCGCAAGTTCAATGAATCTTCAGGTGGGAGACTTGGTTACTCTTACCGCCCTTACGCTTTACGGTCAGAATAATGTTGAGGATTTTAAGATTGCAGCGATTATTAAGTCGAACAGTTTTGTAAATGCAATGATGGCTTACGCAAATATAGAAAGTGTAAATTCTCTTGTGGAAATTCCAGAAGGCGGCTTTTCAACTTTTTCAATCTTTCTTAAAAACAAAAATAATCAGGCTAAAGTTGCAAAACAGATTGAAGACAAAATCCGCAGTGACGAAAAAAATGTTTCTAGCATAGTGCAGGCAATGAAAACAAATCCAGCCAATATTGGTAAGGGAATTGAAAAGCAGTTTACTTCTGAAGAGGAGCAGTGGAGCGGTGTAAAATACGAAATTTCAACGCTGTATTACGAAGTTCCGGCTATAAAAACGGTGCTTTCTGTGGTTCATATTATTACAACGGTAATTCTTCTTGTAATTTTACTGATTGTGATGATTGGCGTTTCGAATACTTACAGACTTGTTCTTTACGAAAGAATTCGCGAAATTGGCACAATGCGGGCTTTGGGAATGAGCGGGCGCGATACTGGAAAAACTTTTACTTTAGAAGCGGTTGTGCTTTGTCTTTTTGGAGCAATTTGTGGATTTATTTTTGCAGTAATTTTAATGTTTATAGTTCACCTTATTCCAATTTCGAACGAAACAATTTCTTTCTTTTTGTATAAGGGACACTTTAGTTTTAAACTTTCGCCTTTTACAGTTTTATTTCAGTACCTTTTGCTTGTGCTTCTTACGCTGGGTGCAGTTCACGGTTCGGCAAAAAAAGCAGCGCAGTTAAGTCCGGCAGAAGCCTTGCGCACGGTAAAATAAAATTTTATTGTTAACTTGCGTAGCGTGAGCGGTTGAGCGAATTACCAACAGAATTTTTAGTTAAGAAAAAAGTCTACTGCTTAACCATCGTGGCGTGGCAAGGCGGGCGGGCGAGTTACTGATAGAATTTTAGTTAAGAAATAAATTTTTTATTAACTGAAAATTCTATCAGTAATAGTCGCTTGATTTCGACAGGTTCAATCGGCACTTAACTAAAAAATCTGCGACTTACCAACAGAATTTTTTTTGTTAAGAAATAGATTTTTTATTAACTGAAAATTTCATTGGTAACCAGCGCAGAATGTGCGTGAGCAAAAAGAAAGCGGTTAAGCAACCGCAGGTTGCGACTTTTACGGCACTTTTTTATGGGGAGAAAATATGAAAATCAATTTACAAAAAATTTTTTGTATAGCGGCGCTTTTTCAAGCTTCAGCCTTTGCAATGGCTCAAGAGGCAAATGCACTTTCTCAAAAAGATACAGAATCCGCATACAAAATTCTTGAAGAATCAGACAGCATTTTAGCTTACCACGGAGATTATTCGGCAACCGTTTCGCTTGTAATTGAAAAGCCTGGCAAACAAAAGGAAAATCTTCAGTACAAAGTTTTTCAGCGGGTCGATAAGGATTTAATGACAATAGTTCAGCTTTTCCCAGAAGCAGACAAGGGAACCGGTTATCTTAGAAACGGAGACAATATTTGGGCTTACGATCCAATCAGCCGCAAATTTTCGCACAGTTCGCTAAAAGAAGCGCTCGGCGATTCAGACGTAAAAATTGACGATGTTGAAAAGAAAAACGGAGTGTGGCGAAAAAATTATAATGTAACAGAATTTACAGAGACCACTCTTGGAAAATTCGCTGTTTACAAAATTACGCTCCAAGCTAAAACAATTGAACCTTCTTACGCAATAAGCACGTACTACATAAGAAAAGATATTCCGCTGCTTTTGAAAGAAGAAGATTTTTCAAGTTCCAAACGTCTTATGCGCACAATTTTAATTCCAAAATATTCAAAAGTTCCGGCAGGTTATGTTGGCGTTCAAATGATTTTACGCGACGAACTCAACAAGGGCGAAAATACTCAGCAGGTTATAAGCGACCTGATTTTTGACTCGCTGCCAGATTACATTTTTACAAAGGCATATCTTGAAGGACTTAACTAATGAAAAAGAAACTGATTCTGATTTTAGCCGTGTTTTTTTGTGCAGTAGGCTTTTCTTTTGCGCAGGAAGATTTTGATTTCCAAAGTGATGATGATTTTTTTGGCGACGATTCAATAGTTCAGATTGAAGAAACGCAAACAGGAAATTTTTCTGATGAAGTGAATCACGGCGCTCTTTTTGAAGACGGAAGTGTAAAAGTTGGCGGAAAATTTTCTACAAGTATGGAAATTCTTGCGCCAGTTTACAAGGACGACGATCTTGAATTTGCAAAAAGACTCGAAAACACAACCTTAACTCCAAAAGTAGAGGGAAGTCTTTTTGTGGATGCACGACCTACACAAATTCTTAGGATGTATACAAAAATAGACTTAGCGTATCCTTTCCAATCCACAGCAAGTTCCTCTTCTTCGGCCGCAACTTACCAAACTGGCAGTAATTTCCTTACACTAGTTTCAACTTCAACAAGCATTTCTGACTATCTTTCGCTAAAAGAACTTTTCACAGATTTTTCTTTTGCAGACAGAGTTTTTTTTAGATTCGGAAAACACACAGTTTCCTGGGGCACCGGCTACTTTTTTAGCCCAGTTTCAGACATAATCAATACTTCAATGATTGCGCCAGACGACACAGATTCGCAAGTAGACGGAAGCTTAAACTTGAGGACTCAAATCACCTTTACAAACCGCCAGGACTGTCTTTGGCTTTACGTAATTCCTTCAACTGACTTTTTGTCAACTTCTTCAACAGCTTCGTACCTAAAAGACACTGCACTTGCCGCAAAATACGAGGCAGTTTTGGGTGGCTGGGAACTTGGCGCCGGCGGATTTTACAGATTCGAAGATTCACCAAAAGCAATGCTTACGGCAAGCGGTTCAATTATAAAAGGAAAAGTTGGTGTTTTTGCAGAGGCAGTTTATCAGTACGGAACACAGTACGAATGGTTGCAAGACAAAACCTTTAGCGACAAAACAAATCTCTTTTTCTTAACCGCAGGATTCAATTACTACTGGAAAACTCCACAAATAACTTTTGCCGCTCAGTATTATTACGACAGCTTTAACGAAGAAAATTTTGACCTTGCAAAAGAATATTCACAAGGCGCCTATTCCGACATTATCCACAATTATTTTACAAAGGGACACAATGTTGCAGCCGCAGTAAATTTCGCACGAATTTTTGGCACAACCGACTTTAGCGCAACTTTATTTGCAATGATGAATTTTGGAAAAGAAGAATTTTCTTCCACATACAAAGAAATGTTAAGCTCTGGTGCAAGTTCAGAAAGCTATTTAAATGCCCTAACTTTTTCAGGAATTTTAAATTACACGCCATTCAAAAATTTCACAGTAGGCTTTGGCCCGTACCTAACTTTTGACACCTGGCAAAGCAAACCCAATGTAAGCGCAAAACTCACACTAAGTCTAGGCGGCGGCAAATTCTAATCAGTAGTTACAAACTGTGGGCGAGTTGGTAATAGAATTTTTATAAAATTTTCTGGAGCGAATTTTTTTCCTCAAGTGTGCATCGCAGGCTTCGCTTATATTTTCAGGCGACGTGGC
>CAZXCR010000046.1:0-8996 GCA_964639315.1 uncultured Treponema sp.
TTTGGGACTGAAAATTTTCTTTGCAAAGAGAGAATCTGCGACATTACGCGCGCGCTGGGTTATAGGAAAAATTCCGCTTAACAAATAAATTTCCTGTGAAAAGAAAACATTTTGTTACAAATTCGTACAAAAAGCGCGCGCAGTTGCTAAGAAGACGTTTCCTCCCGAGCAGAAATTTTCCTTTACTAAGAAAGTATCTTCTGCAAGAACCCGCGCGCGCTGTTGCTAACAAAGCATCTTCTTGCGACGTAAAATTTTTCTTTGCAAACAAAATATCTGCGACATTACGCGCGCGCCGTATTTGCAGGAAATCTTTTTGTTAAGAAGAAATTTGCGCGTGTGGCGGTTACTAACAGAATAGCTTCTTCCAAAGTGAAATTTTTCTTTACTAAGAAAAATTTTTCTGATGAAACGCGCGCCGCTACTTGTAGGGAATTTTTTTTGCCAAGAAGAACTTCGCGCGCGCGGTTACTAATAGAGTATTTTCTCCCAAAGTAAAATTTTTCTTAACAAAGAAAACATTTTCTGATGCTCCGCGCGCACTGTACTTGAAGCAAAATTTCCGCTTAACAAATAAATTTTCTGTGAAAAGAAAATGCCTTGTTACGAATCTGCGCCTGTTACTAACAAAACATTCTCTTCCGAGCAGAAATTTTTCTTTACTAAGAAAGTATCTCCTCCAAGCCTCCGCGCCCGCCAAGTCAAGAAAAACTCGCTCCAAAAAATCCTCGTCTTGAAAAGGTCATTTTGCAGTGGTAAAATAATTTTCCTATGAACAAATCAGAATTAGCAAAATACATTGACCAGACCCTTCTTAGCGCAACTGCTACGGAAGAAGAAATGAGAGCTTTTATTCAGAAAGCAAAGGAATATGGATTTATGAGTGTTTGCGTGAATCAAGTTTTTGTTCCGCTCGCACACGAAATTCTAAAGGGTAGCGAAACTAAGGTTTGCACTGTGATTGATTTTCCTCTTGGAGCAGGCGGACTTGAAGCAAAAATTGCCCAGGCGGATCTTGCAGTTACACAGGGCGCTGACGAACTTGATTTTGTGGTAAATTTGAATCTTGTAAAATCCCACAAGTGGAAGGAACTTGAATCAGAACTTTTTTCTGTTCAAAAGAGCGTAAATGAAGCTTCTCTTTTTGCCGTTGCTGATGAAGAAGATGTGCGCAGTCCTGTTCTTACAAAACTTATTCTCGAAACCTGTTATCTTACTGATGAAGAAATTGTTGAATCTTGCAAGTGTGCAAAAAATGCCGGATTTAACTATGTAAAAACTTCTACAGGCTTTGCAATCATAAAAGACGCTGACGGTAAACTTAAGAAAAACGGTGCGACTGTACACGATGTTGCCTTAATGCGACAGACGGTTGGTAGCGATATGGGAGTAAAGGCGAGTGGGGGAATCCATTCAACAAAAGAAGCTCTTGAACTGATTGCTGCCGGTGCTTCAAGACTGGGAGCGAGTGCCGGAGTTCAGATTGTTGATGGTCTTGAGTAAGGGCAGCTTTACCAGACTCTAAAAAGTCTTACATCGGAAATTCTAGATTTTTTTTAGGTTTTGAATAAA
The DNA here is from genome assembly GCA_964639315.1 of uncultured Treponema sp. Lineage (GTDB taxonomy): Bacteria > Spirochaetota > Spirochaetia > Treponematales > Treponemataceae > Treponema_D. The sequence continues at coordinate 1,573 of CAZXCR010000046.1, forward strand.
ATATCCTTATGAAGAAATATTTGCTCTGTTTTTTATTTGTTTTTGCATTTTCTTTTAGTTTTGCCCAGAACAATTTAAAAATTTACCCTGTTGACAGCGAAGTTTACAAGTACCTTTGCGCCCTCTACGTTAGGGAAGGGCACTCTTTGCCGTTCAGTCAGGGGCCGTGGTCTGGTGATGAACTTAAGAAGATGCTTGCAGTTTTTCCAGAGCATTTTGATGACGAAGTAAGTCAGAATCTTTACAACAAAATTTATTCAATTCTTAACGAAAAGTCGCGTTTTACTACAAAAGACAATTTTAATTTTAACCTTCAGGGCATTTTTAATCCGGAAGTTTATCTTCATACAAATCCCACAGATTTTAAAAAGGAATCTGACTGGAATTACGGTTATAAAGAGCGTCAGGAACTTGTTGCCCTAGAAGGTGAAGCCTGGATTTCAGATGCGTTTTATGCGTATTTGGATTTAGGACTTTCCTACGCAGCAAATATTTACAGTCAGTACGATTCAGACGAAGCAGATCCTCTTTACTCAAAATATTTTTTTTATAATCTGATTGAACCTTCAAGTTTTTCTTTTTTAAGCCCAAATCTTCCGCGCCGTTCAATAGTTTCTTGTGGCGGCGAGCATTGGAGTGCTTCGTTTGGTCGCGATGTAATCCGCTGGGGAAACGGAGAATCCGGGAATCTTTTAATTGGCGGAAATGCTCTTTATGATTCCAATATAAGATTTTCTGCGTACTACAACAGTTTTAAATATTCCCTTGTAACAATTTTTTATCCGCACAATTCGCTTGTTCAGAATGCCACAGAGCAGAATGTCCCAATTTCTGGAACAAGATTTTTTATGGCGCACAGGTTCGATTTTAGATTTTTTGATGACAAAATGACTTTAGGACTTGCAGAAGGGCTTATGTATCAAAATAAAAGCGGGCTTGCTGACTTTACCGTAATGAATCCGCAAGTAATTTTGCATAATCTTTATATCCGCGGAAATGCAAATTCAATTATGAGTATTGATTTTGACTATACTTTTGCACGGAATTTTAATTTTTACAGCCAAATTCTTATTGATGATTTTGCTGTTTTAGGTGAACCAACTTCTTCTTCAGAAACCGGCTGGCGACCAAACAAAGCAGGAGTCCTTTTAGGTTTAAAATATTTTCCACCAGTAAAAAAAGGAATTTTAAAACTTTCGTTAGAAGGCGTTTATGCTGACCCTTATCTTTACCTTCGCGAACAATACAATGACGAAGACGGAACAAACGGCGTTAGTTTTTACGGTCACATAAAAGAATTTTCGAGCTATTCAAATCAGGAAATTTATTACATTAGAACTCCAATCGGCTACAAGTACGGTGGCGACTGCATTACGGGAACTTTGCGGGCCACTTACGATTCGCTTGAAAAATGGTCGTCGCTTATTGAATTTTTTTATATGGCGCACGGAATCATTTACGACGATATGGACGGAGCGGACTGGATTTATGGCAGTCAGACTTTTGCGCCCTCAACCGTCGATTTAATTGGAAGCGAAAATTCAGGATTTGCTGAGCACACCTTTAGACTTTCTCTTTACGGCGACTATGAATTTAATTCTCACCTTACACTTTATTGTGGCAGCGACAATTTTATGATTATAAATAAAGACAATGTTGAAAGAAGCCCCGTTTTTGACTTTCAGCTTTACACCGGAGTAAATATAAAATTCTAATACTAGGTCAAAATTCGAGTTTATTGAAATTAATCATCGAAGCGCCGATTGAGCGAGTCGAAATCAAGCGACTATTACTGATAGAATTTTCTGTTAATAAAAAATCTATTTCTTAACAAAAAAAATCTTGCGAGTCCTCTAAAAATTGCAATTTTTAAAACTTATTATTATATTGGTTTTTATGGCAATCGATTCTAATTCATTTAAGCAGCTAAGCAAAAATTTGGGAATTTTTTTTCATTCAACAAATATTGGTGTAATAAACGTTTCGTCCGGGCTTTATCTTATTGATTCAGGGGCGAGCGACGAGGACGGAAAAAATCTTTTAGAAACTTTAAAGTCGCTTTTTCCGCACAAAAAACTTCTTGGAATTTTCAACACACATTCTCACGCTGATCACTGCGGCGGAAATTCTTTTCTTGTGGAAAATACAAAATGCAAGGTTTGGGCACCGCAGCTTGAAAGTCTTGTAATGCAGTTTCCATATCTTATGGCGGCAATGTACTGGGGCGGAAATCCTTACGAAAACTTAAAGTCGCAAAATTTTGTAAACACAAAAATCAATAAGGTTGACCACATTCTTAATCCTGCAGAAATTGATTTGGGCGAAGTTTCTGTAAAATCCATTCCTCTTCCTGGACATTATTTTGACCAGACCGGATTTTTACTTTGCGACAAGGCTGAAAACAAAAAAATATTTTTTCTTGGAGACGGATTTTTTGGCATTCCGCTTCTTAAAAAATTCTGGATTCCATTTATGTATGAACCTGAGGAATTTAGAAATTCAGTTGAAAAAATTGAAGAGATTGCTGCTGACTACTACATTCCTTCTCACGGAGACGTTTGTCTTCCACAAAATCTTAGTGCCGTTGCCGAACTGAATATAATTGTTACCCTGGAATTTGAGCGATTGATTAAAAAACTTTTGCTAAAAAAGCCAATGAATCAGGAAGAACTTTTAAAGGCAGTGTGTGATTTTTCTGAAATAAAGCTTGGCGAAGGAAATTACATTCTAATTGGAACCACGCTGCGCTCTTATCTTTCGAGTATGGAACGCCGCAATCTTGTAGCGCACAAAATTGTAGACAACAGACTTTTGTGGTTCGCCGTTTGATTGTTCCCGCCTACAAAATTTCATTGGTAACCGTCGCGCACGTTACTGATAGAATTTTTGGTTAAGAAAGGGATTTTTTCTTACCTAAAAATTTCGTTAGTAACCCCGCAAGCCCCGCCGATTAAGTCTGTCGAAATCAAGCGGCAGTTACTGATAGAATTTTCTGTTCATAAAAAAATTTAAACAAAAAAGAAGCACCGCTAAAAATAAACTTCATCAGTTTAAAGTTTCTAGTGGTGCTTTTTAATTTTTTAAGCAACCTGGCAAAAAGCGCAATTCTTACCAGGTAAGCCAAATTTCAAAATCAGCAAAAACTGAAATTTTATTAGAGTTTTGCCGCAGAAATTGATTTTACAGTAAAACTGTTTTTGTTATTGTTGATTGTAAATTCTCTTGTTTCGCCAGATTTCATATCAAGAAGATTGTGTCCCAAAGGAGAAAGGTAAGAGATAATTCCTTCATCAACATTCGATTCTGCAGGGCCAAGAATTGTAAAGGTCTTGTCTTCGCCACTGATATTGTCGTGCAAGTTTACAACAGTTCCAAAAGAAACCAACGAAGTTGTTACCGTTGTAGGATCGAAGGTTACAGCGTGAGCCAAATCTGCCTTAAGACGAGCTAAAGTCTGGTTCATGCGGCTTTGAGCTTCTCTGGCAGCAATGTATTCGGCATTTTCCTTAAGGTCGCCTTTTTGCTTAGCTTCAGCAATTTCTTCAGCAATTTTAGGAAGTTCAATTTTCTCGATTCGTTCAGCTTCAGCCTTTTTCTCGTCAAGTTTTTTAGCTGTAATATAAGTTCCCTTAGGTGCTTCGCTCTTTGTTTCTGCTTCCTGAAATTTAAAGTCTGGATATTTTTCAAGAATTCCACTTCTAAGCTGAGCCTTGTATGTTGATTCAAGATCCTGAATATCATTTACAATTGTGTACATTCTTGTAATAACATCTTCTGAATTCTCGAGCATATATTTGAGCATTGTGTTTTCAGTTAATTTTTCTTTTGAATCCTGATTCTTGATTTTTCTTGCAAACAAAAGTGCTGTTGCATTTTTTACAGTCTTTTTGTTTTCAACAGTATTTACGTGATTTTCAATTTCCTTGTTGCACTGTGAAATAATATTTGCAAGAGTAATAAGTTGCTTTTCAAAACTGATTTTTGCGTCTTTGTACCACTGTTCATCGCTGCAGTTTTCAAAGAGGAAGATTGCTGCGTTTCTGTATGCTCTGTAATCAGTAAAACTATCCTGAACAAGATGAACCAGTTTGTCTTCAAAATGACCTGCTTCGAGCGCAGTTAAAATCTGCTTGTCAAGAACAATAGGGAACAAGTAAACAAAATGATCCGCCCAGTTTGAAATTCTCTGAACATTTTCAATAAAATCTTTTTTGAGACTTGCATTTTTCAGCAGAGTGTACATTTCGCGTGGATTTGCAATTTCGCCGTACAACTGTTCAAAGTTAAAGTCAGCAGGATTAGGGAAATTCTTAGAAAGCTTTTCGATTCTCTGAAGAACAAGGTAAGATGCAACTGTTTCTGCTTTTACTTCTGTAAATGCTTTTACCTGACCTGCAAAATAATTGTACATATCGAGGAAAAGTTCGTTTGTTATGTCTGCATCTTCGTTTATGTAGCGCATCAAAATGTCAATTTTTGCAAAGAAATCTTTTTCTGCCTTAAATTCATTTGCAAGACGCTCTTCCAGCTGAATTTCGTGATCGCGAACTGTGTAAAGATTTACATTGTTTGGATTTACACCGAAAATTGGGTTTGATGCAAGTTCCTTCTGTGCCTTTGAGTGCCAGCTTGTCCATTCGCCAGTTGTAAGAATTGAAGGAACAAGTTCTGCTTTAATAGTTTTTTCATCGCAGTTGTTGTCAAAGCTTTTTATGATTGTTTTTAATGTCCAGGTAATATTTTTCTTTACTTTTTCAACAAGTTTTTCGTGACTTACTGCTGCTTTTAAAACCCAAATGTGGTGCTTGTCGAGTGGCTGCAGGGCATCTACTGCCATTTTTAATGACATTTTGTTTTCTACTTTTTTGCCAGCCTTGCTTCCAAAGTTGATTGTAAGAATATCGCCTTCAACCTTTGAAATTTTTCCAACGCCCCAAGTTCTGTGGTAAACATAAGAATTTGCATCAAAAGCAATATGTTTTTCAAAGTCATTGATTGCTTCAAAAACGTTTCTTGCTGACTGAGTTAAATTTGATGAGCGAATGTAATCTTCAAGATGATTGTGGTCAGCGTATTTTCCGCGGTAACATTCTACAAGGTCGCGTTTTGCATTTATATCTGAATTGTCAATTTCAAGAATCATTTTTAACAAAGAAATTGCTGTGTCCCACTGACCCAAATCTTTGTAGTAAGGATAAAGATCTTCGAGCAATGCAGCGCCTTTTGCTGAACTAATTGATTTTGCAACTTTGCGTTCTGCAAGAAGATAAAAGTCAATTTCATCAGGGCATAAATTCTTTAATCTTGCCCAAACTTCTTTTACGGCAGTGTAATTTTTTAGCGAAATGTAGCGCAAGAGAGATTTTTTATAAAGACTGATTGCAGCTTTTTCGTTTTTCTGCGATTCATAGCGTTCTGCAAGGATTTTAGGAACTTCTGCGTTGTCCATATCAACTTTTACAATAGTTTCATAAATTTCCCAAACCTTGTCGTCATTATTTTTTTTGTAAAAGTCAGCAAGCTTTTTTAATGCAAATTTATTCTGAGATTCGTCTGCAAGAATTGAATTACAAAGTTCTTCAACAAGAGCTTCCTTGTGGTTCTTTTCAAAAATTTCTGTAAGGCTTTCGAGCGCACTTGTATCGATTGAACCTGTTTTTAGTGCAATCATTCCAGAAAGATAAAGCGCACTGATGCTGTCTTTTCTGTCGGCTAACTGCTGATCGCAAATATCCTTTATAGCGTCTTCGCAGTTCTGATTGTGTGCCTGACTTACAATTTCTGCAAGTTCCTTTAAATTGCTGGAAGTAAAGTTGCTTATTCCGGCTCTGGTCCAAGTTTCTTCCTTTAGCATTTCACGAACTGAATTCTCAAGTTCTTCAGACATATAAATTCTCCTAAAAAAAGTTAATGAGGAAATATCAATTTCCGATTTGACTTTTTAAGCACATTCGCAATGAAATGAGAATGTGCAGTTAATAAAAAGTTTGCAACGCAAACTTTAAAAAGATAAAAGGCTGCGCCAATTCAGCAGGCTTTTATCTTACTCTCCTAAAAAAAATTTATTTTATGTATTTCTTAATCTTCAAAAAAATATGATTTGTTTATTGAAGATAAAGTCATTTTTTTTCAAAATTTTGTTCAGCGTAAAAATTGAAAAATATTAGATTTTTTATCTTTCTCCAACGTAAATTGAATAAATTACTGGATCTAAAAGTTTTATTTTTAAAAGCACCTCGCTCACTTTTGAAAGTTTTTCTTTTGACAAAAGATAATAGTCAACAAGCCAAAAATAAAGATTTATAAGCCTTGGAACAAGAAGCCCCCTGTTGCTTGTAGGATCTTTAAGTTCACTTTCCTTTGCAAAAATATCCTGCTGAAGTTGAAAAACTTCCTGCGAGCGCAACTTTCTTTTTACATTAAAGGTTTTGTAAAGAACTCCCCAAACCGCCATCCACTCTAAAAGTGCCGCGCCTGAATATCCTTTTTCCTTTACTTTGTCTTCAAGTTCGCCGATTAATGGTGAATCAAGATAAGACAAGTCAATTTTTTGCGGATTTACAAAATAAGCTTCTCTAAAAATAAGTTTTGCAAATTTTGTTTCTCCACACAAAGCGTAGCAGTCGGCAGTTTCTGCCATAATATATGAAAGTCCTTCTACTTTAGAATTTGCTTCCTTTAGCAGTTTAAGTGCTTCTTCATAAGAACCGAGCTTTTTGTAGCAAAGTCCCTTTTTTCTGCAAAGTTCTGCAGTAAATTTTGCATCTCCCTGTTCTTTTTCGCGCGAATAAAAATCCAGCGCTAAAGAAAAAATTCCTTTTTTAAAAGCATAGAGCGTGCGCTCAACGTAATTTAAATTTTTACCTTCATCTTCTTTGTAAAATTCAAGTTTATTATCGTCCTGCGAATTTTTTTTGTTTTTTGCGGATTTTGCTCCAAATTTTGCTGAATTATCTGAGCAGTCCTGCATTTTAAGAAAAACATTCCAGGAATTTAAAATTACTTCGCCTTTTTCAAACCATGAATTTTTTTCCATTGAATTTAGCCCAACAAAAACTTCTTTCCAAAAGTTGCAGCACTGTATTGCAAAAACCAAATCTTCGTTGCCTAAATCTGCGGGAAGAGCTTCGTTAAGAATATCCACAGCTTCTTTTACGGAACACGTTTCTATAAATTTGTATGCTCTCGAAAGTGAATCTTCTGACTGAATGCTCATAAACTTTATTATATCAAAATGAATTTTTTAGTCAATTATGAATTAGTATTAAAAATAAAAATAAAGTTTATAAAGTTTTTTTTATACTTTGTCAATATATCTTTTTAAGAAAGATATAAAAATTCTGTTTTTTTTTTACTTGATGATATGGCGGTTGTGCGTGGCGAATTGATGCGTTTTTTTTGCGAAAGCATATTCGGTAACGTAC
>CAZXCR010000047.1:0-8967 GCA_964639315.1 uncultured Treponema sp.
TGGTTACCAACAAAATTTTCTGTCCAACAAAAAATTTTCACTTAACAAAAAATTTCATTGGTAACATCCCAAACCCTGTCACTTTCAAAATAAATTTTATCGGCTTTAAATAAGCCATTTTTTTGACTATAATACGATTTATGGTTAATGGAATTAAGGCAGTCGCATTTGACATTGACGGCACTTTGTATAGTTCTGCGCGTCTTTATTTTAAAATGATTTTTTACGTTTTAAAATATCTTCCCTTTTACATAAAATTTGGAAAGGTCAGAAAAATTCTTCATAAAACTGCTCCGGTTGCTGATTTTTACGAGTACCAGGCGCGGCTTCTTGCTGATGAACTGCATTGTTCCGCGGATGAAGCTAAAAATCTGATTCAAATAATTGTTTATGACGGAATGAAAAGTTTTTTTGATAAACTAAAACCTTTCCCTTACGCAAAAGAATGCATTCAAAACTTAAAAAATGCCGGTTACAAAATTGCAATTCTTTCGGACTTTCCTCCCGAACAAAAAGGCGACATTTGGGGAATAAAAGATTTGTGCGACGTTTGCATCGGTTCTGAAGAATCTGGTGCGCTTAAACCTTCTTTGTATCCATTTGGAATTCTTTCGCGCAAACTGAATTTAAAAAACGAAGAAATTTTGTATGTGGGCAACAGTAAAAGATGCGACGTTTTTGGTGCGTCAAATGCCGGAATGAAAACTGCCTACATTCTGAGCGGATTCAGGAAAATCTTCAACATAAAATATCCAAAGGCTGATATTAACTTTAGAAACTATCGCCAACTGGAAAATATTGTGTTAAACTAGTGGCAAAGTTAGAAAATAAATTTGAAAGTTTTTGATCTTTTCATATAAAAATTCGGGTGGGAAAAAGTGGAAATTTTTATTGCTATCATTGCGGCTGCTCTTGTAGCTGCTGTAGTTTCTTACGGTATAAAAAAACTTGATGTAAAAGAAGACAAAATTAAAAGTCTTAGAAATTATGCTGATAAAAGACAAAAAGATTTTGACGAATATTTAAAAACCAAAGAAGACCGAATGTCGTTTCTGGCAAATCAGGTTGAAGGCGAAAACATTAAGGCTCAGGCGGCGGTAAAACGTTATCAGCAGCAAATTGATGAATGTGAAAAATCCCTACAGAATCTTGATGGCACTGTAAAACAAGTAGACGAAATAAATAAAAAAATAAATTCTTACGGTTCAGTTATTCAAAATCTTATGGAAATGACTTCCGCTGTGGAAGAAAATCTTGCGCGCGTAAAAAAAGAAGCCTCTGTAATTGAAAAATACAATGCGCGCCTCGATTCCCAGAAAAAAAATATAGAGCAGATTGAAAAAAATATTCCTGAACTTAGCAAAAATTTTTCAGCAAAGAACGCAGAACAGCTTAAAATTATTGGAAGCGACTTGCTTACAGAATACGAAAAGCGAGCCAAAGAAATTGATGAAAGCACGAAATCTTCTGTTGAAAAAAATAACGAAACGGTTCGCAGTCTTGAACTTAGTATAAAAGAAGCGTACAAAAAAGCCGCAGAAAACGCCAAAAATCTTGAAGACGAAGCTTTTAGTCAGTTGCAAAAAGAAATTGATGAGCGCACAAATTCTTGTAAAAATGAATTTTCTTCGCAAACAAAGCAACTTACGGCGTTTATTGATTCAAAAATTCTTGAGTCAAAAAATTCTATTGAAGAAAAATCCGCAGAACTTAACAAAAATCTTGAAGAGCAGAGCGGAACTTTTGAAACTTCGGTAAAAGAAAAATTCGATTCTCTTATGCAAGACCTTGAATCGCAAAGTCAGAATCTTGACGAAAAAATTAAATTCTTCGATTCAAAAATTGATGAAGTTTCCGCAGATTTTACTGATTCTATTGAAGAAAAGTCCGCAGAATTTAACAAAAATCTTGAATCGCAAAGCCAGACTTTTGATGAAAAAATTAAATTCTTCGACTCAAAAATTGACGAAGTTTCGCTAGATTTTACCAATTCTATTGAAGCAAAATCCGCAAAGCTCGAAGAGTCGCTTGAAGAACAAATGGCGCTTGTTGAAGATAAAATTGGCGAAAATACCCGCAGTGCCGAAAGCCGTTTTTCTGAACTTGATGACAGAATTGCTGAGCGCGAGAATTCACTTGATGAAAAATTCAATAAAATTGACGAGCGCCTTAACAGCGAAGATTCTCTTATTCAGGAAAAATTTGCTGAGTTTACCAAAAAATTCGAAGATTCAGACAACGAAATTAAAAATAAGTTTTCTGAAATCGCAGAAAAATTCACTGGCGAAGATTCTGTTATCCGTCAGAAATTTGAAGACCTTGATTTGCAGTTTAACCAGTGCCGGCAGAATATTCAGGAAAAAATCACTGAAATTGAAGCGAAATTTGCAGACGAAAATTCCAGCGTAGAAAAGAGCATTGCCGAACTTGATTCAAATTTCCAAACTCAGCTTAGAATTGCAACCGAAAAATATAATGAAGAATGTGAACTGCTTAAAAAGTTTTTTGACGATCAGCTTAATGTTCTCCAGTCAAATTATGATAAGTCAGCAAAAACTTCGGAAGAAGAACTTAACAAAAAGTCTCTGGAACTTCAGTCTTCATTCAGCGTAAAATTAAAAAATCTTAGTGCTGAAATTCAAAAATCAAATTCTCGGGTAAACGAAAATCTTAACAATTCAACTGAAGAAATTGAAAAGAAGATGAAGGCTAAAATCGAAAGTCTTTCTAGCAACTTTAATGAGCAAACTTCGGCACTCGAAAATGTTATAAAAACTAAGCTCAGCGAATTTAACGGAAAGGCGGCGAGCATTTCAAGCGAAGTAAAAACAAAGACTGAAAAGCTCGAAACTGAACTCGAAAATCAGCTTAAAGAAATAAATATGAACGTTCAGTCTAAAACTGAAGAAGCGCTTGCAAAATACGAAGACACAAATTCAAATTATTCAAAAAATGTTGATGAACTTACGCAAAGTTTAAAACTGAAAATTTCCTCGAATGCTGACCAGCTTGAAAAACTGATTCAGGAAAAAACTTCTTTGCTTGAACAGGAAAGTTCTGAAAAAATCAGCGCAATAAAAGAAGACACTGAGCAAAAAATTTCGTCTTTGCAGCAAAAAATGTCTGAGTCTTTTGAGAGAACAAATAATCTTGCAGAAAATTTAGGCAAGCAGACTGACGGAAATGCTGAGCGGCTTTTGGCGGTTGAAAGTGCAATTAATTCTCAGGCAGAAAAATTAAAGTTGCGATACGACAAACTCTTTTCTGATGCAATTGAAAAGGCTGATAACGAAGAAGAACTTGCGTACAAAAAGTATCAGGATTTGAGTTCTAAGAATCTGGAAAAATACAAAACTGAAGTTCAAAATCATATGAACGAAATTCAGTCTGGAATTACAAAAGATTTGGGCGACTTTGAAGTAAGAACGCAGGAAGTTCGCGAAAATATTGCCGGCGGAATTGATGAACTTACTCAAAAATACAGCGATGCTCAAAAACTTTCTGAAGAAACTGCAAGTCGCATTGCAAAGCAGACTGAAGAAAGCACAAAAAAACTTAATGATTTTAGTGCAAATATGCAAAGTAAAATCGACAGTTTTGACGAAGGTCTTGCTAAGGCGATGAAAGACATTGCTTTTGACTACGACACTAAGCAAACAAAATATCTTGCTTCCCTCGATAAAACTCTTGAAGCTTACAAAAAAGAAATGGAGTATCGCTTCAAGAAACTTAATACTGCCGGTGCCGACGTAGATAAACTTGAAATAACGCTCCGAAAACTTATGGAACAGAGTCAGAAAAAAGTGAGCGGAGATTTTGAAAAATTTTCAAAGGATTCTTCAAGTCAGCAGAACGAATTTATTGCGGATTTAAAATCAAATTATGAAAGTTTAAAAACGGAACTTTCTAAACTTGAAGGGGATCTTAACGAAATCAAAACAAAGGCTGCAAACAGTATTAGTTCAAGAGTTAAGGTTTTTGAAGACAATTTTGTTCAAGACATTGTAAAGCGCGAAAATTCTGTTCAGACTCAGCTTGACCAGTGGAAGTCAAAAATGGATTCGAACCTTGAATCTTTTACAGAAGAATATGAAGAAAAAAGAACAAAGCTCGAAGTTCAGTACGATAACGCCCTTGCAAAAAGAATGAGCGATTTGCAGGCAAAAACTCTTGAGCAGGAAAAGAAATTTCAGGCAAGTTTGCTTTCGGGTCAGTCTACAATTCAGGATCAAATTAATAGTGTAAATCAGAATTTGCATAATTTTATGGAGCAGTACAAGGCGGAACTTTCTGAAACAAGCATCAAGGCAAACGATTATCTTAAAAACGAAATTGATTCGTACAATGCAAAAATTTCAGGTCAGCTTGAAAAAAGCGAAAAAGATTTGAATCTTCATATTGAAAACTTTAAAAATGAACTTGCGGCAAAGCAGGATTCTCAAAAAGCTAAAATTGAAGAAACTGTTGATGAACTTAGCAAGTGGAAGCAACGTCTTGAAAGTCAGTTTGCGTCTTCTTCTGGTCAGTTTGATGAGCGGCTAAAAACTTCTCAGTCAGAAAGTGAGCAAAAAATCGAAGAGGTAAAAAATCTTCTTTCTGGCGAATACGATAAGGTGCAAAAGAACATTCAGTCTTTAACTTCTCAGTATGATGATGTGCTGGTTAAAACTTCGGAACTTGTAAATCAGAATGCAAAAGACGCGGAATCTTCAATCAAATTGCTTAGAAAAGAAATCAAAGAAGACAGCGACGAATACAAAAAGAATTTTAGAACTTTAACCGACCGCTTGAATGACGAAACGAACAGTCTTCAGTCAACTTTGGACAACATCAAAAAGGCGACCGCAAAATTTGAGCAGGACACTGGAATTTTCGACAAGGCTGCCACGATGAAAAAGCAACTTGAGTCTGATATTTCCCAGATTAAAGATGAAATTTCCGGATTAAAAGCATATGAAGAAAAAATTGCTGAACTTAACAAGCAGACCGTAGAACTCGATAAACTTGGTGTGGAATTCCGGCAGCGGCTTACTTCGTACAATCAGGATAAAAGTCGGCTTGATGATTTGGACAGAAAATTCAATTCGCTTATGGAACTTTCCGGCAGTATGGATTCAAAAATTGCTGAACTCAACACAACGAGCGATAACCTTTTGAATATGCAGTCGTCAATTCGGTCTTTCTCTGAAAAGGTAAAACTTGTTCAGGATAAAATCGACAGAATCGAAAATAAGGGCGAAACAATCGACCGCATTACTGAGGAAGTGGATCAGTCTTTTGAAAATATTAAAAATCTTGAGGAACGCCTGGCAAACTGCTCTGAAAGTGTAAAAGCGCTTCCAAAAGAAATTGTTTCTGTTCAAAAAGATGTGGAGGCTCTTCTTAAAAACAGTGGAAAAATTAATGATGCTGTGGATAAAATTACGAGTCTGCAAAAAATTATTGACGAAACTGATAAGCACATTCAAACAATCAATTCTTCTAAGAAAGGAATTCTTGGTGCGGAAGAAAGGCTTCGTAAACTTTCTGTTGATACTGACGAAAAACTTGCGGTTATTAAAACAATTACAAATGCTGAAGTTGAAAAGTCTGTTGCGGGTACTTCTTCTTCTAAATCAACAAGCATTACGCCGCAAGTACGCGAAACTGTTTTGCGGCTTAAGCGTGAAGGATGGACAGTTAAGCAGATTGCCAAAGCAAATAAACTCACCGAAAACGAAGTTAATTTACTTCTTGACTACGACGGCGGAGAGTAATAGACCGAATTTTGGGTTTAAATAAAATTTAGGCGTATGAAAATGCAAGACGTGAGTGCTTGGGACTGTCGAAACTATCATCTGTAACGTGTGCTTGATTTCGACAGGCTCAATCGGCGTTTAGACGGTTAATTGCAAAAACTCGAATTTTGACTTTTATTTTTTTAGCAAAATGCAGGAGCAGTACGCTTTAATAGCCTTTTTGTTTCCAACTGCATCTAGCTTTTCGTTTGTTTTTCCTTTTACAAAAATTTGGCTTTCATCTACTTCAAGAATGTTTGCGATTGAAGAAATTATTTTTTGTCGCCAAGGAAGAATTTTTGGAATTTCAGTTTCTACAACACAGTCAAGATTATTTAAAGTCCAGCCATTGTTTTTTACGTCGTTCCAAATTTTTTTGAGCAGAAGTTTAGAGTCAGCGTCTTTCCACTGTGGATCTTCTGGCGGAAAGTACGAGCCAATGTCACCAAGAGCGGCCGCGCCTAAAAGAGCATCGCTTATTGCGTGAAGCAGAACGTCCGCATCAGAGTGCCCCAGTTCGCCTTTTTCACAGGGAATTTCAACTCCGCCCAAAAGAAATTTTCTTCCTTCAGTAAGAACGTGAAGGTCAGTTCCAAAACCAATTCTGATTGCATTCAAATTCAAAGTTGCTTCCTCATTCTTTTTTAAAAGTTCAAGATCTTTTGGATAAGTTATTTTTATATTTTCGCTTTCTCCGTCCACAACAAAAACTTTTCTTCCTGCTGTAATTTCCGGGAAGGAATCCCAAATTTCTGTATCGTCTGTAAATTCTTTTTTTAAACTCAAGGACTTTTTGTGACATTCAAAAATTTCGTTGAAATAAAAGGCTTGCGGAGTTTGCACACAAACAAGATCTTTTCGCACAAGATGCCGTCGTATTGTTCTGTCTGCTGAAATTTCTTTTTGCGTATCAACTGGCGGAATTGCAGGAACTGCCGCTCCATATTTTTGCGCTGCAGAAATTACATTAGAAATAAGTTTTTTGCTTACAAAGGGACGAGCCGCATCGTGAATTAAAACAATTGGATTTTCTTTTATACCCTTGCTTATGCAAATTTCAGAAAGCTTTTTGAGTGCATTAAAAACCGAAGATTGCCTTGTAGAAGCGCCTTCAACAAATTCAACTTGAGTGTTGCCTAAAAGATTTTTAATTTGGGGATTTGTAAACAGCGCATTTTCTGCTTGAGTTTTGCCGTCTTTAGGAAAAGTTACAATTACGCAGGAAAACTGTGCGCTCTGTAAAAAAATAGCGGCGGATTCTGAAAGCACAGTTCCGCCATTTAGTTCAAGATATTCTTTTTTTTTGCCGGTTTTCATTCTTGTAGAAGAACCGGCAGCCGTAAGAACAAGAAAAAGATTAGTCGTCTGAGTCATCGTCATCATCTTTGTCGTCTGATGATTTTGTTTCCTCTTCTGCAAATTCATCTTCGTCTTCATCATCTTCGTCCTGGAACACAGGTTTCTTTTCAACCTTAAGTCCTAGAGGCTCAAGTTTTGCAAGAAGCATTTTTTCAACTTCTTCTTTAGAAATTTCCATTGAATCAGAAATTTCGTCAACCAAAAGAGTTTTTGCGTTATCATAAAGTTTGCGCTCGAGGATAGGAAGTTCCTTAATCTTTGAACGGTGATAAAGGGAGCGGACAATTTCTGCAATATCTTTGATTGTTCCTTTTTTTAGAAGATCAAGATTCATCTGGTAGCGGAGTTTCCAGTCTGAAGTAGGCGGTTCAAAATCCTGCCCAATCATCTCGAGGGCTTCCTTTGCTTCTTCTGCACTTACAATTGCACGAATTCCAATTGTTGGAGCATTTGCAACAGGAACCATAACATACATATCTGAAACATCAAGATAAATTCTGTAGTAGTAAACCTGCTCGCCATTAAAATCTTTCTTAAAAATGTCTACGATTTTTCCTACACCCTGACTTGGGTATACGATTTTTTGATTAAGTGAAAATTCTGTCTTTGGTTTTGCCATAGTCTTAACAGTGTATCATAAAAAAAGATAAAATTCAAATTTTGAAAAAGTGACTTGTTTTTTTAGGAGATTATTTTTCGGCTTAGGGATAGTAAGGGCGCCTTTTAAGGCGTTTATTTGCGGACTTGTTCGCAAATAAATGGAGCGCTTTGACGCGGAACCCTGAATAGCCCGGCCAGAAGGGGCTGCCACCGGCAGCCCCTTCTGGAAAGCCCCATATAAAAAATAATTTATTTTGCTGGGAAAAGTTTTTTGAAATCAACGAGGACTTCTGAAGAATCGCGTGCAGAATTTATGTCGATGATTTTGTTCAGCTTGCGGTAGAAGTCGATAAGCGGCTCGGTTTCTTTTCTGTAAACTTCAAGACGATTTGTGATTGACTCCAACTTGTCGTCTTCGCGGGTAAAGAGTTCGCCACCGCACTTGTCGCAGATGCCTTCGGTTTTTGGCGGCATAAATTTTACGTTATAATTTGCCTTGCAGTTTTTGCAGACACGGCGGTTTGAAAGGCGGTCAATGATGAGCTGGTTGTCAACTTCGAAATTAACTACCTGAACCGGAATGTTCAGCTTTTCAAAAGCTTCTGCCTGTGGAATTGTGCGCGGGAATCCGTCAAGAATAAAACCGTTCTTGCAGTCGTCTTTCTTGAGACGGTCGTTTACAATTTCGAGTACGATGTCGTCGCTTACGAGTGCGCCCGAATCCATTATTGCCTTAACTTTTTTTCCAAGTTCGGTCTGATTTTTAATGTTTTCGCGGAAAATGTCGCCTGTGGAAATCTGCGGAATTCCGTATTCTTCTGAAACTTGAGATGCCAAAGTTCCTTTACCGGCTCCTGGTGGTCCTAAAAAAATAAAATTCATTTTTTTCTCCTGTAAAAAATTTTTTCTAACTTTAAAATTCTGATTCTCGTATTTTATCTTTAAAAAAGTAAATCTACAAGTACGGTAAAAATTTCGTTGTTAGGAAGAAATTTTTTTGTTTAGAATAAGTCCTCGAGGTTACGCGGCGCGTGTTACTAATAGAATTTTTAGTTAAGAAAAAATTTTCTTTGGCAAGAAGGAATCTTTTAGTAAGCAGCGCGCGCTGTACTTGTAGAAAATTTTTGGTTAACAAAAAGACCGTGAGTTTGTGATTTTTACTTTTTTGGAGCGAATTTTTTTTTTCTGCCACAATTTTTTTTTACGTTCCGGCAGTAAATTTTTTTACAAA